>CAIYBH010000238.1 GCA_903924405.1 uncultured Planctomycetaceae bacterium
CAGAAAATAGCCGGCGGCAAGCACCGCGCCGCCGCCGGAACTGCCCCCAAAACGTCAATCAACCCTGAAGGGGTTGCAGACAACGCGGAACAGCACAAGTCACGTGTCGTCTGGCATCGCCTTCAGAGCGGAATGCAAAGCCGTTAACCACAAAGTCCGTGACGAAGAACTGATAACACCCACAGGGAGATGGCCCAAGATGTTTTTCCAGACTCTGCTGTACGCGTCAGCCCCAAACGGGGCGGCATGATGTAGCCATGCGGCGCGAGCCCATGGCCTATGCCAGAAAATAAACAAAGCCCTGAAGGGGCGACATGTGGTGGCCTGAGCTTTTGATGATCGGCTGGGGTGAAGAAATGAGACCAGCCCTTTTGCGACACCGGACGGCCCGCACCGTACCGCTTTTATGCGGACACACGACGTGGGGACTTGATGAAAGGGGGATGGCCCCAGCCCCGGCCCGCCAGCACCGTCGCTATACCAGCATCCTTGTTTTCTTTGCGCCTCGGCGCCTTGGCGTGAGGATGTGTTTGTCACGCAAAGACGCAAAGGTCATTCGACACCGGACGGCTCGCGCCGTGCCGCTTGCATGCAGACTCCAAATCAGGCCATCCCGCCAAGTGGCCCGCGTCATCAGGAGATCGCCACCCGTGAACGCCATGTTCTTCAAGAGCCCAAAACACGGGATCAACACGTCCCATGACTCGTCAGCACGGTCAAACGACAGGGGGATGGCCCCCAGTCGCTGGCCCCCAGTTTCTGACCTTGCACTTTGACTCATCCGAACAAGCGTGGTAAACTCCGTAGTGTCAGAAATTCAGAGCGAGGTCTTTATGCCCACACCACAAATCAATACGCTGGCCAGCTTTTACCAGTTTATCGGCCAACAATTGGCATCTGAACGTGCTGCTCAGATGTCCCCTGAACTGGCGGTGGCGATCTGGCGAGAGCGTGAAGAAACGCGGACTGCGATCCGGGAAGGCCTTGCTGATGTGGAAGCGGGGCGGACGTTCCCAGCGGACGATGTCATGCGGGAACTTCGTACCGACCTGCACGACGCATGAGTTTGCAGGTCCAGTTCTCACAGCGTGCAAAACGCGATGTCCGCGAGATTCAATCGTGGATCAAAGGTCGGTCTTCGCAGGGGGCCGCAAATTGGCTCGCATCTCTTGAGCGAGCTGTCATTCAACTTACTGAATTTGCCGTTTCCAGCCCTGCTGCCCCCGAGGCCGACGAGATTGGGGTGGACTTGAAACAGCGAATTTTCAAGACCCGACGCGGCAACTCCTTCCGCCTATTGTTTATCATGCGGGGCGACACAGTGCATATCCTCGCCGTACGAGGAGCGGGGCAGAATCTCTTGAGCGACGACGATATTGAGATTCCCAATTAGTTTGGTTCACACGGACGTATAGAACCGGGGACACACCACTGTTGAACCGTTGCCGAGTGGTCGGATTCTGCTGATCACAGGACTTTTAAGCAGCTTGCCGACTCGACAAATTGCAGTGCCATGGTGCCGAAAATCAACAGCCGCCGGGACGACCGCTGACCGGTCTTCTGCAAGCAAAGTGGTGTGTCCCTTTGCAACTCCTCTTTGCTGCGATTCCTCGAAGGATCAATGTCCACAGTTTACCACTTGCCTGTCGCTCTTTGGGCCGGGTAGAATCCTGAGTCGTAGCAGCAGCAGGCGGCCAACATCGATCAGCGAGTGGCAAGCGTGGAAACATGAGCATTCAGTTTGAATGGGACGAAGAAAAGGCCAGCGGCAACAAACAGAAGCACTGTGTCTCATTTGAGGAAGCAAGAACGATCTTCAATGATCCCTTTGCCATTACGATTGCTGACCCGGATCATTCGGCTCATGAAGATCACTGGCTGGACATCGGGTTTTCCTCTCAAGGCAGATTACTGGTGGTGTGGTATGCTGAACGCAGCGGCAGCATACGGATCATTGGTTCTCGGAGAGCAACAAAAGCAGAAGAGCGGGTTTACGCAGATGAGCGAAAATGAGCACCGTCCCGACGAAATGAGAGAGGAGTATGACTTCTCAGCCGGTGTGCGAGGGAAGCACTACAAATCCTGGCGGGCCGGACATACCGTTGTGGTTACGAAGGCTGATGGCAGCATTGAGCAGCGGCATTTCACACTGCAGGATGGAGCTGTCATGCTGGATCCCGACCTGAGAGTCAGATTTCCGGATTCAGAATCGGTGAATACGGCCCTCCGATCACTGGTGCCACGAGGATAAGTGTTTGGTACTCGGGACTGACTGTCAACGAGCAGTCTCGCGCCGTGATGATCAGGCAGCCTGATTCCGGTCGCTGCCTGAGAAATTCAACGCCATCGCCGGGCGGCGAAAGGCGACATCCTCGTCGTCTGGGAGGACGACGACATCGACCTGCCGCACCACATCAGCACGCACGTCCGAGCGATGGAAGGGCGGCTGTGGTCGAAGCCATCGTTCGTGCTGAGCAGTTACACCGGACGTCTGGAGCAGGAAGACGCCACTGGTCGCTTCCACGC
>CAIYBH010000239.1 GCA_903924405.1 uncultured Planctomycetaceae bacterium
CAGAAAAGGGGTCAGGAACCAATAGCCAAATGGCCCGAAGGGTGCTTCGCACTATTGGTTCCTGACCCCTTTTCTGCCCTGGCCCGAAGGGTGCTTCGCACTCTTGGTTCCTGACCCCTTTTCTGCCCCGCCCCGAAGGGTGCTCCGCACTATTGGTACCTGACCCTTTTTTCTGCCCGCGCACTATTGGTTTCCGCCCGTTTTTTCTGCCCCCCGGGAATTCAATAATCGAAACGGATTTCCCTGGCCTCCAGCCGCAATCCGCGCATTACGCCAGTTCACCACGACATCCGGCTGGTCCGAAAAAATGCCGTCCACACCCGCGTCAATCGTCAACCACTCCAGCAACTGATCCGATTCTTTGACAAAGCCCGGCAAAGCATCCGTGCGGAAGGTCCAGACATGCACCTGCAACCCCTGCTGATGCGCTTCTGTTACCAGGCGACTGATCGTTGGCTCACCCTGCTCAGTCACTCCCGTGACAACCAGCGTCAATAACGCCCCCAGACCGTCACAGAACCCGGCAGCTTCCCGAATCTTCTCCGGAGAGACTTCCTTCCCAACCAGCCAGATCAAGGGCAGCGGACTCTTCAGCTCGTCCCGAATCCGACGCACCTCAGACTCTTCAAAACACTGCAGAAAAATCGGCGCATCGGCCGAGTCGTAGCCGTATTGTTTCAGCACAGCCAGTATCGCTACGGACGCATCCAGGCCGGCTTCGCGATGACGCACCGGATCCTTGATTTCCACGTACACTCCCACCACACGCCCCCGTGTCTGATTCATCCCCTGGATCAACTGCAGGTGCTCCTCCAGCGTCGAAATCCGAAAACTTCCCTGCCCCTGAGGAAACCGCGTTTCCGCCACTTTTCCCCCGCGTCTCTTCGGTCTCCGTTCCGTCACCTTCAGAGCCCGCAACTCACTCAACAGAAAATCCATCACATACCAGTGTCCGTCGGCCCGCTGTCGCCCCTCATACAACTCAGCCACATTCGTGACGTCATCCAGAATCACGTCGTGCAGCACGACCGGAATCCCGTCTTTCGACAGCACACAGTCCTGCTCCAGATAATCCGCCCCCATCATATAGGCCATCACGGCCCCCTCCGTCGTGTGCTCAGGAAGATATCCCGAAGCCCCGCGGTGCGCTATCACAATCGGAACCGTGGCAGACTGATCCATCAGTGTCACTCCCGAAGGCGCAGCATCACTCACCTGCGCCTTGCTGACTTCGCTCACCCAAATTGGCAATCCACACAGGACAAGGATTCTGAACAGAGCCCCGGTGGGCCACATACCCGCCAAACGCAGAGTGATACCGACCGCTTTCCGCAATTCACCGACCGCCATTGCCGACTCCTTCAACCCCTCACCGCAGCGATTTCCCCACGTCCCCGTCACACGCCTGTGTCACCCGAAGCCACGACCCTGTGATTCTGCCGCAACAAGATCAGCATGCCCCCAAAACCATCAGCGTGATCCTCAGGATTTCAACTCCAGCGGAATCCACAAGGATGGGTTCCACGTCGCCGGAAAGTCACCCAGCACGCTTAAAGGCACCGGCCCGATTTCCGTATCTTCCACGATACAATAAAATCCCAGCAACTGTGCCTCCACCGCCTGCTCATAACCTGGCAGCTGACTGCCCGGTATCCAGAGCGACAGATCATAGCCATCGGCCACCAGATGTCTTTCCACTCGGCACTTCCCCGAATCCAGAGTGCGTCGCCCGGGACGCTGCGGTCCGGATTCTGTAAATCGCACTGTCGCCGCGTCCTCAGCATCGTCATCAGAAATCAACGCAACCAGTTCGACACAGTAGTCAGTCACCCGCTGCACATTCGTGCCCGGTCGCATGTCCAGCAGCACCCGCACCAGGTCCGAATGCTTCAGGTCCGCCCAGCGGCCGGCTGCAGGCTGAGTTTTCCCCCGCAGCCGCACTTCCAGTCCCAGCCCCTCCGGATTCCAGGCCATCCGCACAGTCATCGGCATCTGCTCAGAATTCAATCGCGCAGGAACAAACAGAGTGCTGGATTCCGGCAGCTTCAACAGCCGACCGCGACCGCCCGGCATCGCATCCACGCGCGGGATCTGCAGGGAGAATTGAAACAGAAAGGAATTAGGGACGATCTGAGTCATGCTGTTCCCGCTGGATTTCCGCCCGGCAGTCCTTTCGTGCGTTCTTCACCCGACACTCGGACTGCCGTACTGCCACTTGATGCACCCCGTTCCGCCCCGACGACCCCCGGCATAGACCGAGCTCGTGAACGACTCTGATGCAGAACGCCGTTTCCCTGACTTCAGGTTTTCGGCACACCCTGCCCCTGTTTCAGTGCGTCACGATACCAGTCGATGGTCCGTTCCAGCCCCGAAACCAGTGAAAACTGCGGAGTCCAGTTCAGCCACTGTCGCGCACGAGTGATGTCCGGACAGCGTTTCCGCGGATCATCCATCGGCAGGGGACGAAAGGCAACCCGCGAGGAACTGCCCGTCGCCCGAATCACAGTCTCGGCCAGCTCCAGCATCGTATGCTCCACCGGATTGCCAATATTCACGGGACCCGTATGCTCATCCTGATCCATCAGCCGCAGCATGCCCTCAATCAGATCATCCACGTAACAGAACGACCGCGTCTGCAGACCATCCCCGTAAACTGTCAGATCCTCACCACGCAGCGCCTGCATGATAAAGTTGGACACCACTCTCCCGTCATCCGGAGCCATCCGCGGTCCATACGTATTAAAGATGCGGATGATCCGGATCTCCGTTCCATGCGCCTGCCGATAATTCATCATCAGCGATTCCGCAATCCGCTTGCCTTCGTCATAACAACTGCGCGGCCCGATGGGATTCACATGCCCCCAATAGTCCTCATGCTGCGGATGAATCTCCGGATCCCCGTAAACTTCCGATGTGGAGGCGTGCAGAATTCTCGCATTGCAGCGACGAGCCAGCCCCATCATATTGACCATCCCCGTCGTCGACGTCTTGATCGTCTTGATCGGGTTGAACTGATACGCCTGAGGAGATGCCGGGCACGCCAGATTAAAAATTCTCTCGGCTTCCACATACAACGGATGCACGATGTCGTGCCGCATTAACTCAAACCGCGGATGCCCCAGAAGATGACGGATGTTGGCCTTCTTCCCCGTGAAGAAATTGTCCACACAGATCACATCATCGCCACGCGCGATCAGACGATCACACAGATGACTGCCCAGAAACCCCGCGCCGCCAGTGACCAGTACCGTTGCCATCTGAGTGCTCCTGAAAAACGACGTCCACCTGTCCACAGGACTACAGGACCACAACTCGGCACAATGACGCAGCGAGCGGAATGCCCGACCACGCGTTCGATGCCAGTCTCAACAACCGCTCAGTGATCGGTCCAGCCGACGCATGACACGCTCACGCCCCAGCAGTTCCAGAGACCGAAAGAGATCTGCTCCCTGAGCTTTTCCCGTCACACACAGCCGCAAAGCCGGAAACAAATCACCTACGCGAATTCCCCGTTCCGCCACAAAGGCCTGCAACACGTCATGCAGCGGACCCGCCTGAAAATCTGCTAACTGCTGCAGACGCTCTCGCAGTAACAACAGATTCTGCTGAGTCGCCGCGGAGCTGCGAACCCGTTTGTCAAAGTTCTTCACATCCACGTTCAACTGCTCGTCCGCCAGAAAGAACTCGTCCAGCTGGAAGATGTCCCCGAAAACTCTCAGCCGATCAGCGGCCAGTTCCACCACCGCCGCTACATAACTTCGTGTCTGCGGATCGTCCACACTGGCAATCAACCCCGCAGCCTGCAGAAACGACAAACACCCCTGAAGCTTTTCGTCTGCCGGTAACTGACTCATCCAGTGCGACTGAAAACTGATCAGCTTGTCCGGGTCCAGTCCAGCCGGGCTCCGTATCACGCGCTCCAGAGAAAATTTCTGCTGCATCTCTTCTCGCGACAACACCTCTGTCTGATCGTCATACGACCAGCCCAGTCGCACCAGGGCATTCAGAATCCCGGCCGGCAGAAATCCAACCTGCTGGTAATAGGCCACCATCACCGGTGACAAAGCATCCGCTGCCGCGTCAAACCCCAGTCGGCTCAGCACCGCATCCCCCAGTTCAAACAGCTTCTGGAACTGAGGATTCTTGCGGTACGCAGCAATCTTGCGTTTGCTGATCTTCTCTTTACTGCCCGGTGCTGCCACATAGGGAATGTGCGCCCATTCCGGCGTCACATTTCCCAGGGCCCGATGCAGCAGGACCTGGATCGGCGTGTTCGAAAGATGCTCTTCCGCCCGGATCACATGCGAAATCTCCATGGCCGCATCGTCCACCACCGTCGCAAAGTTGTACAACGGAGACCCATCACTGCGTGCAATTACCGGGTCTGGCATCAGACTGCAGTCCCACTCCACTGTACCCCGCACATGATCATTGATCACGACGGTTTCCCCACGTGGCACCAACAGCCGAATCACACAGGCCTCGCCCGCTGCCAGCTTTGACTGCACCTCGGCATCCGTCAACTGCAGCGAAACCCGACTGCTGACATACACACGCTTCTCACGCTCCGCCGCTTCACGCTGCGCCTGAGTCTCTGCGGGTGTCTCAAAGTCACGGTAGGCATGGCCCGTTGACAACAACTTCTGCAACGCCGCGTCATACAGGCCTCGACGCTGAGACTGAAAGTAGGGACCATGCGGCCCGCCCACGTCCGGACCCTCGTCCCAGTTCAGACCCAGCCAGCGAAACGCCTGCAGAATCGGTCCCAGCGCCTCGTCCATATTCCGCTGCTGATCCGTGTCATCAATCCGCAGGATAAATGTGCCGCCATGACGACGCGCCCACAACCAATTGAATAACGCGGTCCGCATGCCGCCAATATGCATGTAACCTGTGGGACTAGGGGCAAATCGTGTTCGAACTGGCATCGCTCTTCTTCATGGTCAGTTGCTGTCAGTTTCACCGCAGGCACGCCCACAGCCACCCGGTCCGCCTCTGCATTCAGCTGCGAACGAACGACCACCGCTGACAATTCCGACGGCCGCAGTTGGAATCCTACCGCTCCGCACGGCACGATCAACCATCACACCGCGATTGACATCGGATCTGGACAGAACCCACCTCCGTACTCCCGTATGTGTCAGTTGCAATTTTCAGGAATCCACACGACTTTCCTCGATTCTACTGGAATACCATCGCTGGACGCATTCCCCCATCCTGAGGGCCACCATTCACCAAATCATAGAACTTCCGTGACCGCGTCGATACAATCTCACAACCTACGCTGCATTCCAGCTCCGGTCAGTCTCTCCACTTGTCCCGCCTGCAGGTACACCATGCACCCCTGCCTCATCCTGCTGCCCCTGTTCCTGCTCCTTTCCGCCACGGCATCAGCCTCTGATTCCGACTCTTACATCAGTCACGTGCGCCCCGTTCTCAAAGAACGCTGCTTCGCCTGCCATGGTGCGCTGAAACAGGAAGCCGGTCTGCGACTGGACACCGTCGCATCCATGCTGCAGGGCGGTGACAGCGGAGCCGCCATCGTGGCCAGTCAGCCCGACACCAGCCTGCTCCTGCAACGCGTGACCTCGTCCGATCCCGCCACACGCATGCCGCCCGAAGGCGAACCCCTGAAGCCCGAACAACTGGCGGCGATCCGCCAGTGGATTCAATCCGGTGCTGCTGCCCCGGACAACGACACTCCGGAAAAGGATCCCCGCGATCACTGGGCTTTCCAGCCCCCGACCCGACCATCCGTCCCCCTCGTGAAACGCGCAGACTGGCAGCAAAATCCCATCGATGCCTTCATCGCCGCACGCCATGATGAACTCGGGCTGGTCCCGCAACCGGCAGTCAGTCCGGTATTGTGGCTCCGACGCGTCTACATTGATCTGATCGGCTTCCCACCCACGGCCGCTGAAATTCGCAGCTTCCTTGAAGATCCCAGCCCCGATGCCGAAGCACGCGTTGTCGATCGCCTGCTCAATTCCCCTCAGTATGGCGAACGCTGGGGACGACACTGGATGGACATCTGGAGGTACAGCGACTGGTGGGGACTGGGTGCCGAAGTCCGCAACTCCCAGAAACATATCTGGCACTGGCGCGACTGGGTGATCGAATCACTCAACGCAGATGTCGGTTATGATCAGATGCTCCGCGAAATGCTGGCCGCCGATGAACTCTATCCGAATGACCTGAACAAACTTCGCGCCTCCGGGTTCCTCGCGCGACAGTACTTCAAGTTCAATCGCACCAGCTGGCTCGATGAAACCATCCAGCACACGTCCAAGGCCATGCTGGGACTCACCTTCAATTGCAGCAAGTGCCACGACCACAAGTACGACCCCATCTCTCAGCTGGAATACTACCAGATGCGGGCCTTCTTTGAGCCGTATCAGGTCCGCACCGACGCCGTAGGTGACGTCCTCGATTTCGAAGTCAACGGCATTCCCCGCGCCTTCGATTGCAATCTCGACGCTCAGACATGGCTGCATATCCGCGGCGATGATCGAAATCCCGATTTGTCCAGCCCCGTGACTCCCAGGTTACCCGCTTTCCTCGCGTTCGATGATTTCCCGGTAACTCCCGTGCAACTGCCCGTAGCGGCCATTCAACCCGCGCTGCGACCGCATGTGATTGAGGCTCGACTGAAGGCCGCCCAGCAGGAAATCACCACGGCTCAGAACGAACTGAATCAGGCTCAAAAACAACTCGAATCCGCTCGTGAGGCGGCCAACGCACCAAAGCCTGCTCCCCCCGAAACACTTCCTGATCCACTCGTGGTCGATGACTTCACCGCTGAACGCCCCGACCTGTGGGAAGTCCGCAGCGGAGCATGGACATGGACCGACGGACACCTCGTTCAGTCACAGGTCGGCCCCCAGTCCGCCCGCCTGTCGCTCCGAAAGGATGTCCCCGAAAACTTCGAAGCCACGTTTCGCTACATCCCCCGCGCCGGTGAGCTCTGGAAGTCCGTCGGACTTCAGTTCGACACCCATGCCGACAATCACGTCTTCGTGTACCTCAGCAGCTACGCCGATGGCCCCAAAGTTCAGCTGTCATGGACGCTCAACGGACAAACGATCTACCCACCGGATGCCGCTCAGCCCAGAGCCATTGATCTCAATGCCCCACAGCTCGTCACCATCCGCACTCAGGGCACCCTGATCAATGTGCTCGTCAATGGTGAACTCGCCGTCGCCAAACGACTCCCTTTTCCCCGACACAACGGCCCCATCGAACTCGTCACGTTTGATGCCCAGGCCGAGTTCACAGAGTTCCGGCTTGCGCAGCTCCCGGATGCCGTCCAACTCCATGATGACCCGACCACTCCCAACACCAGCGGTCCACTGACCGTCGATCAGGCTCTTGCCGCCGTCGATGTCGCTGCAAAAGCGCTGCAGTCTGCAGAATTCGGCCCCGCCACGATCCGCGCAAAAGTCGCTGCACAACGCGCGATGCTGGAACAGCCCGAGTCCGCTGAAACAGCCAGACTCGTCCACGACGCAGCGCTCGCCGAAAAACAAATGGCTCTCGGAATGGCCGAATCAGCCGTCGCCCGCGCTCAACTCGACCTGCTCAAAGCCACTCCCGCAAAACACGCCGAGGCCACCAAAAAACTTGACGAAACACAGCAGGCCCTCCAGCAGCACCGACAGGCCCTCGATCAGCCAAGTTCCACATTCAACCACCTGACCGGCGCGCTCAAGACACTCGAGAACAATCTTGAGTCCGAGGAGTCTCGCCGCAAACCATTCCCCGCTACCAGCACCGGGCGACGCTCCGCACTCGCACACTGGATCACAGACACCAGAAATCCCCTTACGGCGCGAGTCGCCGTGAATCACCTCTGGACCCGCCACTTCGGACGTGGACTCGTTCCCACTGTCTTCGACTTCGGTCGCAAAGGCAGTCCACCCTCCCACCCCGAACTGCTCGACTGGCTCGCCACGGAACTCATGCAGCAGAAATGGAGCATGAAGCAGATCCATCGCATGATCGTTCTCTCAAACACATGGAAACTCTCCTCGTCCGCCAGAAATGCAGATCCCGCCACACTCAAGGCAGATCCCGACAACCGCTGGTACTGGCGAGCCAATCCGGTCCGCATGGAAGCGCAGGTCGTTCGTGACAGCCTGCTGGCACTCGCCGGGCAACTCGACCTGACTCTCGGAGGTCCCACTATTCCCGTCGCCGATGACTCTTCCCGTCGCCGCAGTCTCTACTACTTCCACTCACACAATGAACATCAGCGATTCCTCTCCATGTTCGATGATGCCAACGTGCTGGAATGCTATCGGCGCGCTGACAGCATCGTTCCTCAGCAAGCCCTCGCGCTCGAAAACAGCCCCCTCGTGATGGACATGGCCTCCCGCATCACGCAGCAATTCGCTCAGGCAAACCCACAGGCGACCGACGAGATGTTTGTCCACGAGGCATTTCTGCTGGTGCTCGGCGCACCGCCTCAACCCGCTGAACTCACCGTCAGTCTTAACGCCCTCAACGAACTTCGCGCTGCCGACGAATCCGCAACCTCTGAATCCGCGAGCCGCGATGCCAAAGCCCGCACCGCCTTCATCATCGCTCTGCTGAACCACAATGACTTCGTAACTGTGCGCTAAGCCCCCCCACCCAATCTCATTTCTCTGCAGGTGGTCCCATGTCCCGTCTTCAGAACTGGCTGGCCCGCTTGCTGCCGCTGGCTTTGATGCGGGCCATCGAAACCGAATCCCGCTCCTGGCAGTTTCAATGCCCCTGCGGTCGCGCGACGTCCGTCTGGGATCTCGGCGGCATTCGCTGGAAGGCCCGCGGTACACCCACTCGCTGGCTGAAATGCCCACACTGCGGACAGGCCGGATGGCATCGCCTGACGACTCACCCGACGACACATCGTGCCCCCTGAATCACCCCTCGAGCACGATCACTGCGTTAGGATCACGTCGCAATGCACGGCCAACGGCAACCCCTCGGACAGCGGTAAAATGAAACAGGGTCTCGGAAAACTCCGAGACCCTGTTTTTTGTATTCACCAGTTTAAGGCCATCCCGGCAACACTAAAACAGGTTGCCCAGCAGGTCAAGCACCGCAGATGCAGGAGCCTCAGCGCCGGGCTGCGTCCAGATCCACATTGTCCGCATCAGCTCAATCCCCACGACTGCACACAACACGGAAAGTACCGCCGAAAGACCAATCATGGTCTTGACCGGAATCCCCCAGTCCACGTCGGCTCGCCTTGCGAACCCCGCAGCAACTCCGGACACCGAGGTCGTGCCGACTTCGAAACCCTCTTCGTCACCATCCAGATCCGCAGACTCGGCATCGTACTCATCATACGATTCTTCATCGTACTCTTCGTCGCCAGCCAGTTCGTCTGAATCGCTGTAGACCTCGTCTTCCACGGATGAAGAAGACAATGCGGATGCCGCTACCGTTTTTGAAGCCGCGACATCTTCGTCATCAAACGTCAGCACACTCGTACTGGTCCCGACAGCATCGTCGTCATCCAGACCGGCCAGCTCAAACTCACTGTCCCGACCACCAGCCGTGGGCATTTCCAGTTCCGTCGTGCGACCGGAATCGCCGAGGGATTTCCGAGCCGCGGGCACCGCCTGCATGGGCATGGTCCGACTCATGTCCACAGGCGCCGGGCTGGCGACGTCGTCCAGATCCAGGGAAATTCCGCTGTCACCGGCATCCAGCGATATTCCGCTGTCGTCCGCCAAAGCGCCGCGACCATCGTAACTTTCCAGACTGATGCCGCTGTCGTCAGCCTCCAGGCTGATCCCACTGTCCAGTTCCAGCGAAATCCCGCTCTCGTCCGAATTCAGATTCAGACCGCTTCCACGCACATCCAGACTGATCCCACTGTCCGGCTGTCCCGCTCGAGTCGATGAGCCGCGATTCAGCAGCTTCAGGTCGCTGTCCTCGGGTGACAAGCCAATTCCGCCCTTGCCCCGCGGTGAGTCCGCCAGACGAATATCGCTGTCCGTACGATCCGATCCACTTGCCAGCTTCACTGCACTGTCACTGTCGCCCGCCAGCAGATCTGCGGCACCAAACAGCTTTACATCACTGTCAGAATCCAGCGACGAAACAGGAAGTTCAATCGTTGCGCTGAAATCGTCCTCTTCCGCCAGACGCACATCACTGTCCGAATCAGACAACGAGATATCTTTTGCCGTCGGCTTTCCTGTCCCACCGCCCAACTGGGGCCCGGAATCACCCGACAATCGAATGTCGCTGCCCGTTCCAGCCAGACCCATCACGTCGTCGTCATCAAAGGACAAATCGTCAGCCATCAACCGCACGTCACTGTCCGATGCGCTCAGCTTCAGCGTTCCATCGTCATCGGCGGAAAGAATGGGCATGTCAGGCGAAGAGTCCGCTTCGCGACTGCGACGGTATTCTTCAATATCCTGCTCGCGAAACTTCCAGCTACCGCGATCCGAAAACCCGCGGAGCTCATTCTGCTCACGCGCCTTCCGGACCTGTTCCACAGTCAGACCAAGCAGACTGGCTGCCTCTTCAAGACTTAAATATTTCTTGGCCATGACGTTGAGGTCTCCCGCGGGGGAATGACGGTGGGCTGGATTTCAGAATGTCTTCACAATCAACATGTCAAACGCAGTCCGACTGCACGCAAAACCACGCATGCCAGCCAGACACCATATCCTGCGCAAATTGTCCGAGCGGTCAAATTCTAAAGTCTCGGGATCGCGAGGCAAGCCGTTTGTTCTGATGAGATAACGAATCATGACGGTTGTGACGGCTGGATCGCAGGACACTCGTTCTGCGCTTCCCAGCCTGTGCCGTGTCACATCCCTGTTTCCATTCTGAACACCAACGCCATGAACACTCCGCTTATCAACGACTCTGCAGGGCTCTCATTCAGGGCACGAACCGTTCTGTAGTGCTTAACGCCATCCGCCGCCCCGAACTGTCATCGTTTCGGAGTCGATCAAACCGGACTTGATCCGCGAATCACCCTCGCCATCGTTTCCCCCGGCTTTCCCCACCTCGGCCCGTTGTTCACCGAATTGCCGGCAAAATCCCACCCCCCCGGGTCGGCAGCAATTCCTTCGTCCTGCAACGCACCCTTTCGAACCAGCCCACTCAACCCGGGCCGAAACCAGCTCGCATCCAGCCTTTCCCAGTGACCTGCAACACGTGTTTCCAGAATCGCAATTGGCACGGAACGACTCCACAAACCCACACTCTCTCGATAAGTCCGTGTTGAGTTGAAAGGGGACCTGGGCAGACTGCCTATTTACGAGGCAAACAGCCGAAACCCTGCTGTAACAATCACAAAACCCCTGGGGGATAAAACAATCCACGCACCACTCCTGAATTCATGTTAAAAAGTGATGAGCGATCCATCATTTTCAGAATTTCCCTGCAAAAAAAAGCGATTTATAGGTCCCATTTTTGCTGAACGGGCATATCCTGAGATCTGTTGGCGGGAAACGTCCGTTTTCTGCCCTGAAATTGGGCGTCACATGCGTCTGCTGCCTGCTTTTTGGCGGACGGGGTGAATGCTCATCGAGGCCTGTTCTGGTGTTTCAAATCCACCAAAGTCCTTATGACGGCTCGTCCGAGCCGATTTTTGTCCCTGGTTTTTCACTGAATAAAGGGTTGTCGAATGAAAAAAGCTTCTCTGGGGCGAATGATCCGGCAGGATCGACGCGGATTTACGCTGATCGAACTGCTGGTCGTGATCGCAATCATCGCTATCCTCGTCTCGCTGCTGCTGCCCGCAGTGCAGCAGGCTCGCGAAGCCGCTCGTAGAACACAGTGCAAGAATAACCTGAAGCAGCTGGGCCTCGCTGTCCACAACTTCGAAGGCACCTACCGAAAACTGCCACCTGGGCAGATTTTCTCTGTGGCTGCGTACGCCAACTTCGCACTGATGGACAACATGACCCTCATCGGGACCCTTGTTTATCTGCTGCCCTACCTCGAAGCGGACAACCTGTACAAGCCGTTCGGTTCCAGCATGAAAATGGACTCCAAAGACTTCGAAGTCGACAGCGTTGACCCCATGAAGCAGAATTACTTCATGTATGCTGGTGTGAACGCCGTGACGGTGAATCAAGTCCCTGCATTCCTGTGTCCCTCCGACAACGCCGCTGCCGCTCTGAAGCCAAACAGCGGTGACTTCACGCTGTGGATGATCCGAACTGCCGGTGGTCCGACCTACGGCGGCTTCGTTATGAACGACATCCCATCAGACCCGATCACCAGCCGTCACGCTCTGACGAACTACACGGGCTGCACAGGTCGTCTGGTCGCTACGGCCAGCGAACTCTCAATCTCCAGCACCAGCCCGGATTTCCGCGCTGTGGATGACTACGAAGGCATCTTCCGCCTGAACAAGCAGAAGAAGTTCTCCGACGTGAACGACGGACTCTCCAACACCATCATGTTCGGTGAAGTCACCGGTGCTTTCTCCGACGGCTATCGTGGTGTCGGTCGACTGCGTTCCTTCTCATGGCTGATTGGCCCTCTCGGCATGCACTATGCCGCAAAGTCTCTCGCCGGAACTGTCTACGGCGGAACTCGCCCAACTCTGGAAGACGCCAAGTTCACCAGCCGCCACACCGGCATCGTTCAGTACACCATGGGTGACGGCTCTGTCCGAGCTCTGTCCACCAACACCGACGCCGACGTTCTGCTCCGCCTCGGCGGTGCTTCCGACGGTCAGGTTGTTTCTGGTCTCGAGTAATCCCGTGATGGCTGCCTGATTCGCCGCACCCGTTGTGCACGCCACAACGGACGCGGCAGGCCCAAGTCAAATGAAAGCCGTCGAAGGTCACTTCGACGGCTTTTTTCGTTGCTTGCCCCTCACAGGTGCCATGCACTTTTGCTCCCCCTCGCCCTCGAAAACGGTGCCATTCGCCCAAGGCCTGAATCGACTCTCAGGTCTCACGACTCTCAGGTGCCATGCACCTGCCTAACGAGGTCTCTGGTGCCATGCACTTGCCTAACGCACCTGGAATGCACGAATCAGCCAGATAACGAGGTCTCCGGTGCCATGCACTTGCTTAACGCACCTGGAATGCACGAATCAGCCAGATGGCTCGGAGGTGCCATGCACTGAACAGGGTGCACTGTGACGCGTGGCCGGAAGTCCCAAAACTCGCACGCACAGCACTGCGGGGCCACGCACCGGCGCGAACAACGTCCAGTTGCAGAAATCCCGGCTTTGCGTCCACATCTCCAAAAACGCCCCAGGGAACTCCGTGGTGCTGCAGTCCTCTTCCATGATGTGATACCGGCCCGAACACATGGCCAAAGCCCCCTCTACCATGAGTCCGGTACGATTGCGGCGAACGCGCAGATTACGACCTCCTCAACTGCTGTAGCGGTCGCAGCAGTTGTTGTCATCAGACAACGGGAAAAGGGTAATTCGGCTTTGGTAGCTGGTCCAGTTATTCATGTTGTGATGCGTAAACTCCACGCCGCATTTCCAGCAGGGAGGTTTTGCCATCAGCAATCAAGCGTTGGGTCTTCGCCCGGCGTGTGGGCATTCGATTTGCTGAACTGACGGCAGAAAACATTGCTGGTTCCCCCACTGTCATCCTCAGTGACGTGGTGGAACCACCGCCGTCGAGACGGGCTGATTGAGCCTTTCCACGTCAGTCTTTAGCTGATCCGGACCAATCATGAATTTTTTTGTCGAAAAATTTCAACAGTCTGGCCTTTTCCGGTGCAGGGCCATTCTGGCGAACTAGAGATACAGGGAAGTTAGTAGGGAATAAAACCCGTGGGAGAGCAGTGTTGCTCCGGAGATTTATTCCCATACAGAAGCCCCTGAACTGTGTAAGTGTTTTTTTGAAGGAAAAACGGAATGAAAAGATCATTGAGCCAGTCCCCGGCACGGAACAATCGCAGAGGATTTACGTTAATTGAGCTTCTTGTTGTGATCGCCATCATCGCGATCCTCGTTTCCCTCCTGCTGCCAGCTGTGCAGCAGGCGCGAGAAGCGGCACGCAGAACACAGTGCAAAAACAACCTGAAACAGCTCGGGTTGGCGACCCACAATTTCGAAGGCACCTACAAGAAACTCCCACCCGGCCAGATATTCAGCGTGGCGGCCTACTCCAATTTTGCCCTCATGGACAACATGACGCTGCTCGGCACTCTGCCGTACCTGCTTCCTTTCATGGAACAGGACGCTCTGTACAAGCCCTTCGGCACCAGCATGAAAATGGACGCTCAGGACTTTGCCGTCAACAGCGTTGATCCCATGAAACAGAATTACTTTAACTATGCGGCCGTAAACGCTGTGACCGGAGTCCAGGTCCCCGGTTTCCTCTGTCCGTCCGATAACGCGGCCAGTGCATTGAAGCCCGGAACTTCAGACTTCACCCTGTGGATGATTCGCACAGCAGGTGGGCCAAATTATGGTGGCTTCGTGATGAACGATGAGGCACCAGATCCGTACACCAGCCGTCATGGCCTGACCAACTACACCGGTTGTACCGGACGTCTGACAGCAACGGCAGAAGAACTGGGCATCACAATGTTCAGCCCCGACTTTCGAGCGATCAACGACTACGAAGGGATGTTCCGCCTGAACAAACAGAAGAAGTTTGCCGACATCGCCGACGGTCTGTCCAATACGATCATGTTCGGCGAAGTCACCGGTGCCTTTTATGACGGTTATCTTGGTGTCGGTCGCTTCCGCTCCTTCTCGTGGCTGGTTGGACCTATGGGGATGCACTACGCTGCAAAGTCCCTGGCCAGCATTTCCTACGGCGGAACTCGCCCAACTCTGGAAGACGCGAAATTTACCAGTCGCCACGCGGGAATTGTCCAGTATACTATGGGAGATGGATCAGTGCGTGCTCTGTCAACCAGCACAGATGCCGATGTGCTCCTGCGACTGGGTGGTGCGGCTGATGGTCAGATTGTTTCTGGTATCGAATAACGGGGTAATAGCATGCGATTTGCGTTCCTGGCGCTGTCTGGATGTTTGTTAAGTGGTCTGGCTGGATGTTCTGGTGGCAGTGATGTCCCTGAAGAACTTCGCGCTCCTCCAATGCAGCCGATTACGCCAGCGGATAAAGTTGAAAATGCTCCGAAAGGAGCTGTTCCGGCCGAAGCACTCTAAACCGCTGAAGCCCGCTCACCCTGCAAATCTGACACGTTGTCCGACCTTCGGACAACGTGTTTTTTTATGCTCACGCCTCATTTGCACGCCAAACCCTGATCCCGCACCCCCGGCCCAGCACCGAACTCCACACCGCCAGTTGCCTGGCTCAGTCAGTGGGTTGGCCACCCGGCGGAATTCCGGACCGCGCTGCGCACCGTGACGAGCCTTCACAAGTCACCACACGGCCCGCGTACGGACAGGGCCAATTATGACTTAGGATTCACTCAACGAATTCGCCGCCGCAGAACACTGCTGAAACAGTTTTGGGCCATGCCCGCGCCTTGCGACTTGTGCACGGAGGATCCGCAATCCGCGTCTTCACTCGGCACTGAAATCTCCGCACATATTTCCGGTTCGCACACGCCGCTGTCCGGCAGGCACTCAGTCCCTGATGTCAGGGCAAAAATCCGCGTTCCCGCAATTCCTGAATGTTTCCGGGTGCACTGGCCAGCACGCGCTCTGTGGCGTAGCGAAAAATGGCAAAGCCCGAATACTCAACGGGAGCCGACAGGATCGCCACACGATCCTCGTCCTCGGCGTCCAATTGGCGGTTCAGTCGCTCCACCGCCTCTTCCACGGTGTCAGTAACGATTCTGTCCGGCCCTGAATCATTCACCATTCGCAGGTTGGAAAACGCCGCGGATCGAGTCAGCAGGTTTTCAAAAAATCCGGCGTCCTCATGCTCTTCAAAAAAACTCCGCAGCTCCGGATGCAGGCTATCCGCGGTAATGATTCGAGCCCGGCTGATGGTCACACTTCCGCGACGAATTCCCACCGTGCGCGTTTTTTCGGACGAGGTGATGAGGTAGTAGGGCAGTTCAGTATCACCGAACGTGAACAGCCCCACTTCCACCGGCCGCTCAATACGGATCGAGCTCCACGCGTCACGGAAACGCTGAAACTGCTCAAAGCTGTCAAATAGTCCCATAGCAGTCTACTCTGATGACTCTGAAGCGAACACGCCCCGCCGGTGGAAAGCACTCGCTCAAACAGGATGAGACAGTTCTCGGGAATGACATTGGGCCGTTGCAGCAAGGACCCGCACCATCATGCCGACAGTCCTGATAGACCAGCTGCTGTTAACCCCTGATGCCGCCGAAACCTCGAAGAGCCCTGCCTTCCAGCAGGAATCTCCGTTCAGCAGCGAGGGTGAATGGCAATCAGTGCGCTGGTTTCGGTGGATTCGCGAGCTTCTCCGCCTTGTCGGCATCCGACAACTCATCCCATTCTTCCAGACACGGCGGACAACAGAATCCGACTTTCTTTCCGTTCCATTCACGAACGTTTTCAGCAGTCAGGTCTTTCGCACTGATCTCATTTCCCATGATCGGACATTTCGTGTTGACCACAGCAATCACGGTGGTTTCGGGGGCCGTTGCCACCGTCGCCATGGCTGCAGAAGGTGTTTCTCCTTCTCCGCACCCCGCAAGAAAATTGATCCCACCACAAACAAGCAGAAAACCAATACGATTTCGCACTTGAGGAACCCCCCGCAAAAAATTCGGCGAGCACTCTCGCCCGCGACGTTGACCAATCAGGAAAACTCCAGAAGTTCCTGCATGGAAACGTCAGAATCTGCCATCCAATCCCGGAGCACACTCCCCCCGGAATCGATACGGCAATCAGTCGCCTCCGGAATTCTAGTCCTGACAAGCCACCTTTGCATCGCAAACAGCCCCTTCATTTCAAGGTTCCCGAGGCAAAAAAGAAAGCTCCATGCAAACCAGGCCAGCCGGTTGATTCATGGATTTGCGGTCCCATTTCGGTCCTGACCGCTGCTTTGCCCCTGTAGCAACTCCATCCGACGATCGCATGTCGCTGCAAACTGCCCACGGAACCAGACGATGTCTCCACATAAGACTCCAGGATCACCGCAAAAGATTTCCGGCCCACCCTGTATCCGCTCGCGTTCACTGCTACCATACGTTGTCGATGGGTAACGTGGGAAGGGAGCAAGCCAGCGACTGACGTCCAGGGCGTCACGTGGCTGGCCAAACCTCCGGCATGACCTGCCCCATGGGCAGTCAGATCACGGCAACAGGTGTTACAGGTTTCACTCTTTGCCAATTCCTGTTCGTGAAAGCTTCAGCTTCTTCCGTATTCCGTATTCCGTTGAACACTTCCGGACAGCGCGGCGCCCCACGTCGCTACAACCCGAAACTCCTATTCAGGCTACAGAACTGCAACACGACTATGGAAGCCATGCTGACCACGGAAGCCCTGATTGCTCTGCTGACGCTGACCTCCCTCGAACTGGTACTCGGCATCGATAACGTCATTTTCATCGCAATTCTCTGCGGCAAGCTTCCTGAAAAAGATCGTGATCGCGCCCGTACTCTGGGTCTGTTGCTGGCCGTTGTGTCACGAATTCTGCTGGTTCTGGCAATCGGCTGGGTGATGGGGCTCACCAGGGTTCTGTTTCGAATCGAGTCCACTCCGATCACCGGAAAAGATGTGATTCTCATTCTCGGCGGTCTGTTCCTCATTTTCAAAGCCACAAAAGAGATTCATCACAAACTGGAACACGCGCGATCAACACAAACACAGCCTCCGCGACAGTCCAGCCTTGGCACAGTGCTCGTACAGGTTCTGATGATTGATGTTGTCTTCTCCCTTGACTCCGTCATCACCGCCGTAGGTATGACAGAAGACCTCGCTCAGCCAATTCCCGTCATGATCACCGCCATTCTGCTGTCGATCGCCGGAATGCTGGTCTTCTCCCGCGCAATCGTGCTCTTTATTGAACGCAACCCGGCCATCAAAATACTGGCTCTGTCATTTCTGATGCTGATCGGCGTGCTGCTGGTTGCCGATGGGTTTGGACATCACATCCCCAAGGGATATATCTACTCCGCTATGGCCTTTTCCTTTTTTGTGGAAATGCTGCAGTTGTGGACAACAACTCCCCGGAAAAGCTAATCAAGGGAATCCAACCACTGAACCCTTTTCGAAAGCTGGCTCCCGCCCAATCCGCCGTCATCATTCACCGAAGCTAAGATGACCTGCCCTTTCAGATTCACGTGATAGTCCCTCGAAAGTTCGATACTCTCACAGCGGCCCCCGGGGCCAGCCATCACAATGACAGGAAATTACCCACACATGGACGCAGATCCGGACGACGTGCTGATCGATTTTCAGGGCCATGGAATATCCTTCCGGTACCCGGGATACTGGGAACTCGAGGAAGAACAGGACGGAGATGATCTCATTCTCACCGTTGCTGCAGACAATTCCTGCTTCTGGCTGCTCAGGCTGTTTCCTGAATGTCCCCGCACCGAACAAGTCCTCTCGTCCTGTCTCAGTGCGATCCGGGAAGAGTACGAGGATGTCGAAGAGCATGAGTTCCGGGGAACCCTCGCGAATCTCACAGCCAACTGCAGAGAAGTCACATTCTCTTGCTTTGAACTGCTGAACGCCGCCGGATTCCGCTGCATCCAGACTCACCACGCGACCATCCTCGTCTGGTGGCAATGCACTGACCACGAACTCGACAGCGTCCGGCCTGTATTTGACCGAATCACTCAGTCTGTCAGAATCCTGCCCGGAAAAACTCCTGCCACCGATCGCGAATAATCAGACACTCGTACTGCGTGATGTCCATCCCCGGAAATAAATCCATGAAGTCACCCACAACACTGCCCACCGCCGCCGAGTTCGAAAAGCTCCGACAGCAGGCCCGGTTTGTTCCGATCTATCGACAATTGACCGCTGACACACTGACCCCCGTCACTGCCTACCAGCGAATCGCCTCCGGAAACTTCGCATTCCTCTTCGAAAGCGTTGTCGGCGGCGAAAAAGTCGGACGTTTCAGCTTCGTCGGCAGTCAGCCCTTCCTCACCGTCACCGCACGCGGAACTTCCGTAGTTGTTGAGTCCCGAAGTGGCGACCGGGAACAGATTGACAACACCGACCCCATTAAAGTCCTCGACGCCTGTATCGCCCGCTACCAATCCGTCCACCTCCCCGGACTCCCCCGGTTCCTCGGTGGCGCTGTGGGGTATGCCGCGTATGACGTCGTTCGCTACACAGAACACCTCCCCAACATCCCCCTTGATGATCGCCAACTGCCCGATCTCACCTTCGCCTTCTACGATTCCATGGTCGTCTTCGATCATATTCGAAAGGTCATCTTCGCTGTCGCGCTTGCCGACACCGCACAGGGGGACCCCGAAGAATCCCGCGCTCGCGCCGAAGAACGACTCGATGTCCTCTGCCGACAACTAGCCTTCACCGGCGAAGACGTTCAACTCACAGACATCGATCTCACCGTCGAACCCACGCTCAATGTTCAATCCAATTTCTCCGAAGAGGAATTCTGTAACGCAGTAAACCGCTGTCGTGAATACATCCGCGCCGGAGATATCTTTCAGGTCGTGATCAGCCAGCGACTGGAGTGCGACTCCCCCGCACAGGCCCTCGATGTCTACCGCTCTCTCCGTATGGTGAACCCCAGCCCCTTCATGTTCCTCCTTAAAACCCCCGATGTCGAACTCGTCGGCAGCTCACCCGAAATCATGGTGCGCGTCGAAGATCGGGAAACCACTATCCGGCCACTGGCCGGCACTCGCCCCCGCGGAAAGTCTCCTCAGGAAGACAAGGATCTCGAACGAGAACTGCTCGCCGATCCCAAAGAGCGTGCAGAACACGTGATGCTCATCGATCTCGCCCGCAATGATGTCGGACGCGTGGCGGAATACGGCTCGGTAACACTTTCCGATGTTATGGTCGTGGAACGCTACAGCCACGTCATGCACATCACCTCCAATGTCTCCGGGACACTCAAAGCTGA
Source organism: uncultured Planctomycetaceae bacterium (assembly GCA_903924405.1). Classification (GTDB taxonomy): domain Bacteria; phylum Planctomycetota; class Planctomycetia; order Planctomycetales; family Planctomycetaceae; genus SXXK01. The sequence goes on from CAIYBH010000239.1 coordinate 19,944, forward strand.
TCTCACCGCCGTCGAAGCGCTTCGCGCCGGACTCCCCGCCGGCACCGTCTCCGGTGCCCCAAAAGTTCGCGCGATGGAAATCATCGACGAAATCGAACCTCACAAACGCGGCCCCTACGGTGGTGCCGTCGGATACTTCGACTTCACAGGTGATATGGACACCTGCATCGCACTCCGCACCCTCGTCCTCAGAAATGGACGCATCTATATCCAGGCCGGAGCCGGAATCGTTGCTGATAGCGTTCCGGAAATGGAGTACCGCGAAACCATGAATAAAGCCCGCGCCATGCTCAAGGCCATTCACATCGCAGAATCACAGCTTCTCCCGGAACACACCACCTGATCCTCGCGAACATTCACTCCGGAAAACAGCGCACCCGACAATTCCCGCCGCACTGGCCACACGGCCGGACGCACAACCAAAATCAAAAGGGCCCGGATCCTCTTCACGAAGACCCGGGCCCAACCCACTCCCCACTCTTGTTACGGCATCCTGTTCGTAACGCCGACTCAGTTGTCGTACTCCACAGTCACAACCCCATCTCGCGAACGAATCTCGATGTCGTATTCACCAAAACAAAGATCCACTCGCGTCCGGCAGCGGGATACCTCCAGCTTTCGCAGCGGACAACGCGGAACCAGAATCTCCACATAAACCACTCGCTCCACAGATTCATGTTCACAGGCATGCGGGTCACGCACCGCAATCACCGCCGGAACAGCGTCCGGAGCCGCCTTGCAGACATCCTTCACCTGCACACACGTCGCCAGAGGAACTTCGCACCGCACGAATTCCCCGACTCGGTGCAGGGGCATCGGTGCTGGTACCGGCACAACAGGAACGCGATACACGGGAACAGGGGGAACAGGTACATAGACCGGAGCTGGTCTCACAGCACCGTTGACACGCGACGAACCACCTGAACCCGCCTGAAACTGAAAGGTCATACGCAAGTCCCGGCCGTTCGAAGCCGTTCCATGGCTCCCGCGTCGCTCGCCCGAATAGTCTTCTCGCATCGCTACTCGCGATCGATCGCGTCCCGCACCGGAATTGGACCGCCCCGCATACCCACTCGACATCTCTGCCGAACGCGAGTCCCGATACCCGTCGTACCCTCGGGAATAATGCTCAACCTCGTAATCCGATGGACGACCAGACATCCGCAAATCCCGCTCTCCATAATACGACTCTCGCATTTGAGCCTCACGCATGGACATCCCGGAATCCGACCAGCCACTCCGGCCACGTGGCCCACCGGCATATCCCGCAGAGCGTCCTGAAGAACGCTCCTGCGACAATGCATTCACCACCCGCAGAATGTCCACAATGTCATTTGCCTCCACACCGGAACTTGTCATCAACACCATTCCGGCCACCACCAGACTCTTCAGCATTCCCGTCTTCATGGTCACACCTCTCGCCACTCGTTGCCCACTCGTTCCAACCACCCGTCCCGACTTGCATCCTGACTGGATGCCATGATTCAAAAGAATACATTTCCCATGCCAATCAATTTATTTTCATTCACAAACCTATTCCCCTCAACACCTTAGATCAATTCAAAGCACTCACCACCAACCTCGCTCCAAAAACAAAGCGCCATCATTTCGACTAAACCAAAATAATCACACTGATATCACTCAGTCAGGTAATGAACAGCAGCCATCCGTTCCCTCTCTGGTCCGTCCACACCGACCTGCAGCAGAAAACGCCGCTTTCAGACCTACCCGCCATTGGATTCCCCCGCGGTTTTGTTCAACGATGCCACGCTTGACGATCCTGACGTCCGATAACCTCTGCAGGGGGCACTCCTGTTCCAGGCGAGAAATTTTGCGGAATCCGTCGGTCTGCTGCTCAAAGACCAGCCGGTTGTCGCCGCCGGGACTCGATACGCCTCGGAGAGGCTGGGCGCATGGATGCGATCCCGCCCGCTCCCTCTCAGGGATTCCCCTGAGCCTCGGTTCTGTTGCGAGCTGCCAGGGAAGGGATCTTCATGCGAACACTGCTGTACGCCACATTTCCACTGCTGCTCTGCAGTCTTTCGGGATGTCAGTGTTTCCGCGGCAGCGAAGACGTGTATGACACGGTCGATGATGTCTCCGACCACCTGCGCAGCGGCCCACGGCTCGACAATCTCTACCATGAAGAGCTTGATGCCACCCGCTGGTGCATGCACCGCCCCGGCACTCGCTGCACCTGCCCGGGCACGTTCCCGCGGCACCGCCCTCGCTGAAACTGATTCCGAGGCACAGTTCTCAGCATTCCTTTGCCCAACCTCCAACCATCCGGGGTCTGCCACACTCACACTCCCGCATTCCTGCCACTTGCGCGCGGAACTTGCTTTCCCGATCGCCGCAGAACTTCTATCATTCGCCGCACAGGATCTCCTGAGCCGCTGTGGGAATCGCTGGACCGAAATCCCACCCCGGCCCGGGAAACAGAGCTGATCACGTGACCGTGCTGCAAAGTGCAGCGGCCGTACAGGTCGGCTCAGAGGGAATCAACGTTAGAAGGTGCTGACAATGGGACTGTTTACCGGCCGCAAGGGCCTTGTCCTCGGGATTGCAAACGAGCGCTCGATTGCCTGGGCAATCACAGAAAATCTCCATCGTGAAGGCGCAGAAATGGGGTTCACCCATCTTCCGGACGCCGGCGATCGCCCAAAGAACCAGAACAAGGTTGCCAAACTTGTGGATCCGATCGGATCAAAGTTCCTGATGCCGATGGACGTCTGTAACGACGAACACATCGATGCGGTCATCGCGAAGGCTGTCGAAACGTTCGGGCAGATTGACTTCATCGTTCACAGTATCGCCTTCGCACCACCAGCTGATCTCACCGGCCCCACCTATGCCTCCAGCCGTAACGGTTTCAAGACGGCCATGGAAATCAGCGCCTACAGTCTCCTGGCTGTTGCCGGAGCCGCCAAACGCCGAAACGCGCTCAGCAAAGATGCCAGCATCCTGACGCTCACCTATTTCGGCGGCGAAGAAGTCATTCCCGGTTACAACCTGATGGGAATCTGCAAAGCCGCTCTCGAATGCAGCGTGCGTTACCTCGCCAGCGAACTGGGCCCCGACGGAGTCCGCGTCAACGGCATCAGTGCCGGCCCGGTCAAAACCGTCAGCGCCATGGGCGTCGGTGACTTCGACGACATGCTCAACCTGTACCGCGGCATCTCACCAATGCGACGCAACATCTCCGCTGACGAAGTTGGCAAAACCGGCATGGCACTGCTCAGCGATCTCTCCAGCGGGATCACCGGAGAAATTGTGCATGTCGACTGCGGCTTCAGCATCATGGGTGCTCCGCCCGCAGACTTCTTCCAGCAGCCGGAAGCCAAAGCCTGATTCGGTGAATCCCCCCCGGCTCTCGTTGCCTGCGCATGTCGAGCCGGGGTCGGGCCCGTACAGGCCACTCGCCAACACCCTCCGCTGCGATTACCGTCCTGAACCAGCCCCGAAACAGTCTGACACCCGTTTTCCAACCTCGGCAGCGTCGCAGCCCACTGCACCCCAGCCGCAATTGATTGTGCCATGACTAAACCCATCGGAATCGCTGTTGTCTGGTCGCAGGATCATGTGCTTGTAGGCATACGTGCCCACAACACTGTCCTCGCTGGCCTGTCCGAATTTCCCGGCGGCAAATGCGAACTCGACGAAACACCCCGCAGCTGCGCGGTCCGCGAATGCCAGGAAGAAACCGGGCTGGTCGTCATCCCCGTCAAACAGCTGGCCACCGTCCTCTGGAAGTATCCCCATGGCGACGTCGAACTGCACTTCTGGAAATGTCAGCTCGCTCCGGATCTGCCCCCCCTCGCAACTCCCGCCAGTCCGTTCCGCTGGGTGACCCCGCAGGAAGCCAGCCAACTCGCGTTTCCACCCGCAAATCAGTCCGTTCTGCAAACACTGCTGACCCCGCACTCCTGAAGCCAGGATCCATCTGAGGTCGCAAATGCATGGAATTCAGGTCTCTGTTCTGTTTTTCGCAGCAGCCCGCGATGCTGCGCATACCGACAACACAGTCATCTCACTGATGCACGCCGCAACGCTGGCCGATCTTCGCGACACACTGCTGCAACAGTGGCCCGAACTCAGAAAATTCGGACCGTCACTGCTCTGGGCCGTGAATGCTCAGTACGCCAATCCGGATCTTCCCCTGCACGATGGAGACACCGTTGCCTGCTTTCCCCCCGTCAGCGGCGGCTGAATCCCGGCCCCGGCAAACTCGAATAGCCACTCATCCAATACGGCCAGCGACGCTCTGCTTAATAGCCCGAGACCATACCGATGATTGAACTGACCGATCAACCCCTTGATTTTCACTCCCTGTCCGAATACGTGCGAAGTGATGCCGCAGGCGCAGTCGTCGTCTTCCTCGGTACTGTCCGCGAATTCACGCGGGGAATTCAGACGCAGGCCCTGGAATACACGGCCTACCACGAAATGGCCAGGCAATCCCTGCAACAACTCGAAACCGAAGTCCGACAGAGATTTCCAGTCATTGAAGTGGGCATTCTCCATCGTGTCGGAGCGTTGAAACTGGGCGATGTCAGCGTCGCCATCGCAGTCAGCACACCCCACCGCGCCGAAGCCTTCGCCGCAGGACAGTGGCTCATCGATACCCTCAAACTCCGTGTCCCCATCTGGAAAAAGGAATGCTTCAGCGATGGACGCGAAGAATGGCAACATCCCGGAATCACTTCCAACTCGCCTCCACCCGACCTCTCACCCGCGGCAATCAGCACTGAACAGAACATCAATCCTGATGGCTCTCAAACACTGCCCCCGGCGAAAGACCAGCCAGCATGACTGACACGATCCCGCGCACGCTCGTCGATTCCTGGGGCCGGGTCCACAACAATCTCCGGATCAGTGTGACCGATCGCTGCAACATCCGCTGCTTCTACTGCATGCCCGCAGAGGAAGTGCAGTTCCTTCCACGGCAGGAACTGCTGACCTTCGAAGAAATCGAACGCGTTGTCCGCATCGGCGTCACTCTCGGCATCAACAAAGTCCGACTCACAGGTGGGGAACCGCTCGTTCGCCGCGATCTGCCAGTCCTTGTCCAAAAGCTGGCAAGTCTCCCGGGAATCATCGATATCGGTCTGACCACCAACGGCATTCTCCTCGCCGAACAGGCCCGTGCGTTGCGTGACGCCGGTCTGAAACGACTGAATATCAGCCTTGATGCCCTTGATCCCGAAGTCTTTCGTAAGGTCACCCGCCGTGACGGCTACGAAAAAGTCATCGAGGGCATCGCGGCCGCTCGCGAAGCCGGGTTCTCACCAATCAAGCTCAACGCCGTATCCGTCCGGGGTCTGACCGAAGATCAGATTGTGCCCTTTGGACAACTGGCGCGCGACTCCGATACGGTTGTGCGTTTTATCGAATTCATGCCGCTCGATGCCGACAGCCAGTGGCAACGCGAAAAAGTCCTGTTCGCCAGTGAAATCCTCGAACGACTCACTGCCGCCTTCGGCCCACTTCGTCCAATCGCTGCAGACGTGAACGATGAACAACCAACCACCGCCGGTCGGTCCTCACCAGCACACGCCACCGCAGAATCAAACACATCACTGCTGCCGCTGGTGCGCGAATCCCGAGCCCCCGCTCAGGACTTTGAATTCGTAGACGGCAAAGGACGAATCGGGTTGATCGCCAGCGTCAGCCAGCCATTCTGCGCGACCTGCAACCGCTTCCGACTCACTGCCGACGGAAAACTTCGCAACTGTCTGTTCAGCCTCGAAGAAACAGACATCCGACCACTCCTTCGCACCGCGGCGAAAGACGAGGAAATCGCTCAGGCCATGCTCGACAACATCGCAGCCAAAAAGGAAGGACACGAAATCAATACCGCTCGCTTCCTGCAGCCCGATCGCCCCATGTACTCGATCGGTGGCTGAGGTCAGAAGAAGCGGTCAGGAACCAGGAGCCAAATCCCTCGTCAGCCACGCCGCATTATTCATCACCGACCCCTTTTCCAAACACCCCGTACCAACCCGAAGCGCTAGCGAGGAAATCCGCGATCCTGCCTCCATGGCACGTCGGGTGAGTACGCAAACAACGAGCAAAAGCAAGCCCGACGAACGCGCGGCGATCGCGTACGCCACGCCGCTCTATTCATTACCGACCCCTTGTCCAAAGCCGTCCTACCAGAGATCCTCAATCCGGCCAGTCGATGCATGGATCCGCTGACTCAGCCCCGTCCATTCCGGAGCATCATGCAGAACTCGCAGGTGTACATGGTTGCCCTGACAATATCCCTGAACTGACACATGATTCCCCAACTCGTCCTCCGCTGAGTACTTTTCGGATTGCCATGTGATAATGGGAATGTGGTCAAACGCCAGCAGGATCCTGGAAATGTCCAGTTCCATCCCCGTCGGCACAGTCATCCCATCATGAGGCCCGCCCAGCACCTGCGACTTGCCCGCAAACAGGGTCACTTCCCACAGCCCCGCCTCGTCGTCAAAGGCAAAATGACATCCCATGGGCGCCCGAGTGACCTTGCACAGTATTCCCTGCAGCATGTCATCAACAAAGCTACGCAGCCATAACGGTGCATCGGTCGAACAAACATCCGGAACTGGCATTGAAAACTCGCCTTCGAAGAGACTTGGTTACAGGAATCTCACTGAAGCTGAAACGCCGCGATCTTCACCCTGAAACTAAGCTGCTCGGACAACGAATGTGTGAAGCACACCGACGAAATGGAACATTGACGAAAAAAGACAATGCACAACCCGAACCAGAGAGGACCAATTACGGCCACCTCGCAACGGAATTCCCGCACGAATCCGGCCCGGTCGCTGACGATGACGATTATGGCGATTGCCAGGGCAGGTAGAAAGAACGAACTTGTCACCCCCCCCACCGATACATGCTCTTCGAGGAAGTCCAGCCATGGGCATCTTCGTGACCATTCTGACTGCACAAACGACCAGTCCTGAATGCCGCAGGTTCGCCGGCCACGCTCACCGTGTTCACCGCGGTGTGTGAAAATGTCAACACATAGACACGTTTGATTACTTTTATTTACACCCAGCGTCGGGGACACACCACCAGAATCCACACCCGCGGCACTTGCCTCGCTCTGTGTTCCGAGTCAACCTCTGAAACCTGCCCCGATTACCAGACCAACGACGTGCTTTCGCGGAGCACTGACGATTGCTTGCCGGAGCCTGACGCACATCCCCCTCGCCCGTCTCTGCCTGATTTTGTTCGGTTCACTGGGAGTTCCGAATTGGATTCGCCACAATAAGCGTGGCGAAATCCGGTTTTCTCTGACCTGTTGCAGACCAAGACCTGTCACAGGCTGTGTCCGCATCGGAGTTCGCGCATCCTGACGTTCCCCGGTATCACTTCTCTGGAGCAACTTCCATGAATCGCCCACTGCCATCCCCCGCCACTCAGGACTCTGCTGAAACCACAACTTCGGGAACTGGTTTCCGTCGACGCTCTTTCATCGCCACCGCCGCCGCAGCACTGGCCGCTGTCAAGACGCTGCGTGCCGACGAGTTCGGACCGGGCGCAGCCCCCGTGCGTTATCCCGATCACCGCCTGGTCAAACTGGACGATCGCTGCGGCAAACTGATGCTCGGCAACACACCCATACAACGGCTCTACCACAGCAGCAACATGCTCTGGGCGGAAGGCCCGGCATGGAACGGCTCCGGCAAGTATCTCGTCTGGAGTGACATCCCGAACAACGTCCAGCTTCGCTGGCTGGAAGATGACGGACATGTGTCGGTGATCCGCAATCCGGCCAACAACAGCAATGGCAACACGTTTGATAAGCAGGGACGTCAGATTTCCTTCGAACACCTGACTCGGACCGTTGCACGATACGAATATGACGGAACACGAACCGTGCTGGCTGACAAATTCAACGGCAAGTCACTGAACGCCCCCAACGATGGTGTCGTGCATCCGGAAACCGGCGACATCTGGTTCAGCGATCCCGGATATGGAGCCCTGATGGACTACGAAGGTGCTCTCGCCGACACAGGCTCCGTGCAGCCATGGCAGAAAGAAGCCATCTACCGCTGGGAATCCAGCACCGGCAAACTCTTCAAAGTAACCGATGAAATCTTCAAGCCGAATGGCGTGTGCTTCTCACCCGACTACAAAAAACTATACGCCGCGGACACCGGAGCCTCACACTATCCCGATGCCCCGAAAAACATCAAAGTCTGGGACGTTGTCGACTCAAAAACACTGGCCAATGGTCGGGAATTTGCTTCGATGAACCTCGTCATGGAAGATGGCTCCACCAAAGCCGGCTTCGCGGACGGAATTCGCGCCGACATTCATGGCAACATCTGGGCCAGCGCCGGCTGGGTTGGACAGGGCTACGATGGCGTGCACGTTTTTTCCGCTGAAGATGGCGCTCGGATTGGCCAGATTCTGCTGCCCGAAATCTGTAGCAACGTCTGCTTCGGTGGAACCAAACGCAATCGACTGTTCATGACAGGCAGCCAGTCACTGTATGCCGTGTATCTGAACGTCCGAGGCGCGCACTTCTGCTGAAATCGTCAACCGGACTCACCGTCAGCAACATCGTGCGGCGTGGCGTTTCCCCTGGTTCGCCACGCCGCAATCTGCTGCCTCTTCCTGCCTTCCTTCCCCCGATCACGAACACTGGTGACCTATGAAATCCTGGCCCCTGCTTTTTGCTGCTCTGATCTGTAGTGCCGTTGCGTTCCCCGTACAGGCTGGAGAAGACACGGACGCACAGAATTTTCATCGCGAAAAACTGGTCGCCTGGTGCATCGTTCCCTTCGACGCCAAACAACGCGGACCAGCAGAACGGGCACAGATGGTTCGCCGCCTGGGCATGGCCCGCGTCGCCTACGACTGGCGCGATTCCCATGTCCCGACGTTCGAAGAAGAAATCCTGCAGTACAAACAGCACGGCATTGAATACTTCGCCTTCTGGAGCTGGCACGACGCCATGGAACCGCTCATTCAGAAGCATGGAATCCATCCCCAGATCTGGTTGATGTTCGCTGCACCACCTTCAGGAACTCATGCCGAGCAGGTCAAAGCTGCTGCTGAATCACTGCTGCCCATGGTGCAGAAAACTCGAGCCCTGAAGCTGAAACTCGGCCTCTACAACCACGGTGGCTGGAGCGGAGAACCACAGAATATGGCCGATGTGTGCAGTTACCTCAAAGAACATCACCAGGCCGACCACGTCGGTATTGTCTACAACCTGCACCACGGCCACAGTCACATTCAGGATTTCCCGGCACAGCTCGAAATTCTCAAACCCTGGCTGCTCTGCCTGAACCTGAACGGTATGAATGACAACGAGCAACCGAAAATCCTCCCGATCGGCTCAGGCAAACATGAAACCACGATGATTCAGACCATTCTGAATTCCGGATACGCCGGCCCCATCGGCATCATCGACCATCGTGAACAGCTGGACGCTGAAGAAAGCCTGCAACAGAATCTGACCGGCCTCGGAAAAGTGCTTGGCAACCTCGGTAAGGCCGGAGCAGCGGCCACGTACGCTCCGTAAATCCGCCGAACAAATGCCCCGTACGCAAACACCGCCCGGGACACGGCCCTGAACACCACATCCCGCACTCCGCTGCCATTCAATCGACACCATCGGAGGCGAGATCACCGGGCTCACAGTGGAATTCCAAAAAACCAGCTTCTCTCCACCGAACTGTTCGCATAAACTGACGACAGTGAAAGTGCTGCATGACTGCACAGACCCGGGGGCGATCGGATTTGACTGGGTTACCGGCGGTCAGGGTGGCGTGCCGAGGTTGATCAGTTGGCCTCGTAAAAAGCTGATCACCAATAACTGCAAAACCGCAGTTTTCTCTCGCAGCCTAGAAATAGGCTACGCCAACCTAAGGATCCCTGCCTGAGGAGCCGACCGTTGGACGCAAATTCAGGCTGGCATCAGTTCAACCGTCTGTTACGGCTGATGCAAGATTTGTGATGGACTGGCGCTGGATGGTCTTGTTCGGGGAACCTCTCCATCGCGACATAATCAACGAACTACGCACGTAGAGGCTTTGATCGAGGGACAACAGGACGGGGGTTCAATTCCCCCCGCCTCCATGAGTCGTCAGGTGATTCACCTGACGACTCTTTTCGTTCCTGAGTGTCACAAAGTGACAAACCGCAGGACTTTGCGTCATGGCTGTTTTCCCCGTCTGGTTGCCGGGAAGTGACAGGCTGTGCCAGTGATTGCCCCTGAAAGTCGCCCGAAACACTCCACTCCAACTTTGCCTTCTGGTCCTCAACCGGTTCGCTCTGTTTTTTTAAGCCACTCCAGCTCCATCTTCAGTCGACCGATCTGCTCGTACAGTGCCGCTGACGAGCACTCCTCCTCGCTGCCTGGCTACTTCCGCGCTGTTCCGTTGCTGAAGACCAATTCCGCGCCCTCCAGTAACTGCTTCTTCCATTGATGAATTTGGGATGGGTGAACCTTGTGCCGCGAGCCCAGCTCGCTCACCGTCTCCAACTCCTTCACTACGGCCAATGCCACCTTCGCCTTGAATGCCGCAGAATGCACTTCCCGTCATCGTCCCATTACTGATACTCCCCCTCTTCCTGTACCCCGGATTCCGTCTTAACCCCTGATCCGGTTTTTGTGATCCACCGTAGTAATGTGTTCGGCAGAGACCCAGACAGCACAGTCCGTCAAGTGTGGCCTCGACTTTTGCGGACAATTGGCTGGCCGCCAAGGTTGTGAAGCAATTCGACGAGGCGGGATTTACGACCGTGGCGGTTTTGAAAGGTCGCAAGAATGACTTCAAACTCGTGTTCGCGCTGATTTGACTTCAGCACCTTAAAAGCCTTCCTCAGAAGCGAAACAGACTGCGGATAGAGTTTCGTGTTGGTCTCCGCTGCCAGTCGATCGGCTTCCGCGAAGTACAACTGAACCGCGCGGTCCGGGTGTGTCGATGATACGGCGTCGGCAACGTCCATTTCAATGCGGTTGAATCGAAAGCGATTCGGTGCCCGAGTTGCCTGCAATTCGTCGTACCATCGCAGGACGGACTCGGGGTCGCGTTGCTGAATTGACAGTCGGATGAGCACGTCGAAATGCGGACTCGGCTTGTTTGCCTGACCGGGAGCAGGTTGTTGGGGTTTGGCCGGTGCGCGGGGTGGGGCGTGGAACGGCCAGCATTTGATTTGCAACGCTGCTGTTTTCTTTGGTTGTTTGGTCTGTGTTGTTGAGGCCGTCGTAAATGAAGGACGCTCTCCGGTTTCCAGAAAATGCATAGCGACAGCTTTTGTGGCAGCCTCACACTTTGCCTTCTTTGCAGCCTGCAGCAGATCCTCAAGAGACGACAAATCGGGACGCTCGACGAAACGCTCAGCAGCAATTGCGGCAGCTACGGAATGGTCTTTGCTATTGGCCGCAATCATTGCCAGTGAATCCTGCAGACACTTGATCAGCCCCGCATATTTCGGATTCGTGTTCTTCAGTCCCAGTAAAGCCAGTGCTTTCGCTTCTTCGTATCGCTTCATCGTGATCAGTCGGTCGACGGCACGTTGATAGCTTCCCACTTGAGTTGCTTCCTCGATGCAGAAGTTCGTGGCCGCGATTTCGTCTCCGGATGCTTCCAGTGCTCGGATGATCCAGCCAGACAACCTCCCTCGCTGGTAGGTGCTAGTCAAGTCATCAGAGCCCTGATCTTTTTTGCTGGTGACTTGAACTGGCAGCCGCGACTTCAGTGTTTCCGCGACGTCAGCCCACACTGACTTCGCGTAATGCCGATCAAGAACGTGTCCGAAAGAATCGCACAGGTCATAGTCATCCCGCAGGATTGAATCGATCACAAACAGGATTTTCTCCACATCCGTCAGGGAACATGGGACGATCGCTTCGGCAATGATCGAAAGCGCTGACATAATCTGGCCGGCGGTTTCGCCTTCGTCGTGCGACTGTCCAACCTGCTGCATTCCACGTTCAATGAGTTCACGCCCAAGCTGAACCACGGCGTCAAACTGTTCGGCATCGACCAGCGTTCGAAGCTGAGATTTTAGACGCGCGTAGTCGGGTAGACTGCCGTGTCCTTCCCACGAGTTGTACCACGCAACTTCCGATGTGACCGACCAAAGTTCCTGCTGAGCCTCGCGAATCATCGCTGCATGGTCGCCCGTCTCCAGCATGATTCGGTCCACGTACGTCTGTCTGAGTTTCGCATCACCCCGACAGACCTGCATGATCATCGCGACCAGGTCATCCTTACTCCTTAGCGACAGGAAGTCGACAATGTCGGAATCCGTGATTTTTCGTTTTGAGCGAATTTGCTTGTCGGAGGAACTCTTCTTTCGCGATTCGGATTTGCGATTCGTCGACTTGCCGCTGCCCTTCATCGCGGGTGCATCAACGCCGTCAAATTCGGTGTCATAAACGTCGTCTTCGTCGAACTCGTCGTCCGAAAGTTCGTCCTCCCCCCCGTTTTTAATCAGAGTCAGCCGTCGATCATCGTCAGCAGTTTTCGGTACGTGCGTTCCGCATTCTACAGCCCGAAGAAACGCCAGTATGACGGCCACTCCATGCTTGCAACGGTGTCCGACAGGACAGGAACAAACGGATTCAAGACGCTTGCTCAGGTCACCGCGACCGCCCGCGACGGAGATACGGGTCGCGTATTGATGAGTCCCCATGACATTGGCCAGGAGGCCGCCGTCGGGAAGCAAATTCAGATTGCTGACCGCACCCTGTCGCTGATACGATCGCCCACGTTCAAGGCTGCGTGAATCGGTCCACTCTGAAAGATCGTTCCACGTCAGTTTCTCCCACGGAAATGACGGAGGAGCGTTGCTCTCTGCTCTCTTTTTCTTCACGTTTCGCACTCGTTGTTCCCATTCTCAGCCCACATATTGCATCCACCGAAAGTCTATCTCAACCGAAACCTGGTTGGAATCAGCAGATCGGATGGCATCAACAGTTTCAGGGGTGCTGGAGGCCATGCGTCGAACAGGTTCCTGTTAAGGCGATACCGTTTCAGGCTTCGTCAAAACAACGGAGTGAGGACTCCTGAGCTTTTCGAGTTTGTGCGGCACATCGAGGCGATGTTTCGTAGTTTCTCCAATCAAACGGCAGCTGTTGTCTCCTCGCTCAGGAATTCGCGGATCCATCGGGGTTCCTCTGCCTGAATTTGCTGACGCCCGTCAGGACAATTTCAAGTGTTTTCCGCTGGCCTCCACTCACCGCGTCACCGCAAGGTGGCTCGAAGCAAAATGACCCGCTGGCTCACCCCGGCGGGTCTTTGCATTTCTGCACGGAAGTTCGGGGTTCCTGCGAACAGCCAAACTTTGCTCGTTCCCAAACCAACTGACGCGTTAGACACCAGGCAACCAGGATGGCGAAACAGTCGAAAACGCGGAAAGTACTTTCACAACCAATCCTGTCGCCAATCTCGCTGATTTCTCTGCGTTTCGCCCTGAAATTCTGTGTCCGTTGTGCCCTCTGTGGTTAAAACAACGGTCCGCGAGCCGCCGTTTCGCCATCCCACCCGGCCCCACCCCCCAGGGCTTCAATCGAAGTCAAAAAGGCTCAAACTACGGCGCTTCCGATTTCACCCGAGACGCCGGCGAATTTTGTTCCGTTTCCGTCAGGGCCGCGGAGTGACGACAGTCGCCTTAAACTCCACGCGATAGGTCTTGTTCGGATCGCAGACCCGGGGATTGGGAATGAGCACAAAGGTGTCAGTAATCACCGGCGAAAACTCCTTCCCGGAAATGATCTCGATGTCCTTCAGTCGATTGGGGAAAAAATGTACGAAGGGTCGCCCGCCGCGCTCTGAGCCGTTCTGATTCACGGGTTCAAACGACTTCTCGCCTGACAACGGCTTGATCTCCAGCGCGAACACACCCGCTGAGACTTCTGTCAGAGTTTGCTCATACGAGAGCTTGCCAGGAGCCAGCTTCGCGCTCCAGGCTGGATCGCCGTACAGTGCCACGACATCGCGGTCATGCAACAAGCCACGGCCATCGTCAACGGAGAGACCGGCTTTTCTGGCGGTATCGGAAAGCGTGAACTTTCGCGACGGCATCGAGCCTGGAGGCGTGTTGAGCCTCGCAATCTCGGGGAAGTTCATTTCGAGGCGATCAATCAGCGCGTGCTGATTCGCGAAGAAAGCCTCGACGAAAGTGTAGCGCCCCGGCTGTTCGACGAAGTAATCCAAACATCCCCAGCCTCCATAGCCATACCCGGTGGGCACCGTATAGCCCATCATTTGGCGCACGCCAGCGCTGTTCATAAACGCCAGGGCCATGGCGTCGGGACCATCGATATGACCCATCAAGCAGTTTCCGATCGGCAAGTACACCCTGGGATTGGAGGACAAAATCGGAATCCTGGTCCCCATCGTATCAACGCCAAACAGCTCGCCTGCCTTCGATTGGAATTCGCCATTGCGATAGCGAAAGCCAATCTGCCAGTTGCGTTCGGTTGCATGTCCGGACGTGACGAACAAATCGGCCTTATACTCGGTCAGCGTCGCAGCAAGTGCCTGCGTCGTGTCGCTCGGCCCCTGAGACTGCTTCGCGTCACCGCCAGGCGTTTTGCGAACCATGCGATTCTGTTCAAGTTCACAATACCAAACGCCTTCTGTGACCCGGTCCATCGCCAGTTCCGTACCAGAGGCCACGCGTTTGATCACCAGGGGCTCGCGCTCCCTCGCAATCGCCAGCGCGTTGGCCGCGTCGTAGCCGGTCAGAATGCCCCAGAACACGTCGGCATAAGGATCGTCGTCAAGCGTGCGTGTCAGTCGATGCACGTCGGCGACCATCGGCCGACCCGCTTCCTGACTGGTCGCCACAAAACAGGCGTAGCGGGGGAATGTCTTGCGCAAAGCCGGCAGTGACTCACTGACGTCGTTGTCGTAAACAATGACTTCCGCCTGATATTTGGCGACGAGCTCCCCGACCACCTTGCTCCACTCAGAATCGCTCTGTGTCGCCTTCGAGACCACCACGACGTAGTCCGCCCCCCGGGCAACAACACCGAACAACAAGCACGCTCCGCAAAACGCAAATCGCGCAGCAATTCGGAAAAACAACATGCGTTCATTCCCGGGGGAAATGCCTCAAAGCAGATTATCGGACGTCATCGCCATTCTACGCGTGCCAGCGCATTCCCGGCAATCCGCAATCGATTGCAGCTATCCACACGTTGTCCTCCAGGCAAATCGCAGCATGGCCAGTGTGCAGTGCGGAAGGGGAACTCAACGACCTCGGTCTGCATCAGCTCTGCGTCAATGTAAGCTTGTGCGCCCGCGGCCGGAAGTGACTGTCGTTCGCGAAACGGTCCCACGACACCGCCCGGCTCCTTGATAGTAACGGCGAACAAAAAGGGAGCTTGAAGATGCAGCCTCGCGGCGATCGGGCAGATGACCTCTTCAGCTGAAGTGAAATTGAAAATCCCGCCATCAATCGGAGTGTTTTCAAATTGATTTCTGACGAAAATTCACAACAAACACTGCTCTCTGATGGGGTGTTTACTGGCGCCCGTGAAATCACTTGCAACTCTGTTGCTGCAGAACACGCCAGACGATCTCGCCCGTTACACGTTTGCCGGACATGGGCCCTCGTGACCATCCTGCCTGCACAAGTCCCTGGTTCACAGCGATCAACTCCGCGTGCGTCAGAGCGACATCAGGTCGTACTTCGTACGTCGGCGGTCTGGTGATCATGGAAAACACAGCAAGCATCAGGCAAACAGCTGTTTCGAACCAGGGGACTGAGTTGCGGCCTCGGTGCACCGTCACAGCCCTCGCTAACGACTGAACAGGCATTGCATCCAACTCCCGCGAGGCTCGAAAACTAGCTCGCTACTCGAAGTAAGAACACGAGTTGTCCCTGGAACCTGCAGCACCTCAGCCTTTCACACAAGGTCGTTCAGTGCGTGATCGAACAAGCCAAACAAGAGCCCCTGTTGTGAATAACTTCACACGCCGTTCTCCTGCCATCACACTCAAACGAAACCAGAGGAAATTTTGTTAAAAAAGACATTTTTTTGAATCCACGACTATGATCCCTGACAGCTCACACCCGTGACTCGCTTTTGGGTGCAAGCGGAATCTCAGAACAACCAAACGGAACGACAAAGATGGAAATTCCAATAAAAGCCATCGCTTTTATCATTGCGATGGCAGGCCTCGCAACGGCGCAGGAAAAAGTAGCCAGGCCAGATATCATCGAGAGGGCGTACGAAACACTCAAGGGTAGCCGAGCCGGTGAGGAACGCGAGTTCGAGATCACACACGGTGTAAAAATAACCTTCTCCTGGTGCCCGCCGGGTGAGTTCATGATGGGGAGCCCACCATCCGAGGAGGGTAGGGAAAACAGAGAAGATCAGGCCAAAGTCACCCTGAGCAAGGGCTTTTGGATCTCAAAAACCGAAGTGACCCAGTCGCATTGGGCGGCAGTGATGGGGAGCAATCCACTGGATGGCATCGGCCACTACGGCAAGCCTCACCCCGAAAAGAACAAAGGTCCCAGTCTCCCCATCGTGGGTGTCAGTTGGGAAGACGCCCAGGTGTTTATGGAAAAGGTTAATTCCACGCTTGGCAGCGAGGATGGCGGAAAGATGGCTTTGCCGACCGAAGCGCAGTATGAATACGCTGCGCGAGCGGGTGAGACAGGAATGTACCCCGGAGGCAGTCTTGATGAGGTGGCGTGGCACGATGGAAACAGCGGCGGTTATCCGAAGCCGGTAGGCAGCAAAAAGGCGAATGCCTGGGGACTGCATGATATGAACGGGAGTGCCTGGGAGTGGGTTCAGGATTGTTACTACGTGGAATTGCCGGGCGGAACGGATCCGATTGCGAACGAAATAGGTCTCGATCGGGTGATCCGGGGCGGTTGCTGGTTCAAGGAAGCCACCCGCTGCAGACTGGCGACCCGCAGTTATCGGTGGCAGGGGGCTAGTCAATGCTTCAGTATCGGGGTTCGGATTGTCCGCAATAGCTGGCCGGTGGAGACTTCCAAGTCAGCCATCGACCCAGAGATCAAAGGTCAAAACGTCACAAAGGTCTCCTACCAGGGCCCTGAACTCGAGGAGTCGTTCGAGCAGATCGGCCCAAAGAGTTGGATGAGCGGGGACGTCGCATACATTGAGGTGAAAAGGAACGAGTGGAACGTTCACCTAAAGCGGGCCGCTGAAGTAGACGAGCGAGTGCAAATTGACCTTTCCGAAATGAAGATTCATTTTCGCGGTCAGGGGCCTAAAGAGGTGCTCCCGATCTTGAGCGCGTCAAAACAGGTTTCCGCAGCAGCCGAGGTGGCGATTGCAGCAATGCGTCCGAGCAGTGCTGAATCCTTAGAGGCAAAGGCGAATAACGGCATCACCAATAGCATGGGTATGAAGCTGGTGCCGATCGCCAGGGGAAAATTTCAGATGGGCTCGCTGTTTAGAGAAGAAGGTTACCGGCTCGCGGAGCAACGGCACGAAGTCACACTCACTCGGGACTACTACCTCGGCGCTTTCGAGGTCACTCAGGCCCAGTATTCGAAATTGATGGGCAACAACCCTGGTTACTTTCAAGGTGATCTGGTCGGTAACGTTGATAGCTCGAATCATCCCGTCGATCGGGTTTCGTGGGAGGACGCTGTCGAATTCTGCAAGAGGCTTTCGGAGTTGCCCGAGGAGCGGGCGGCCGGTCGAGTGTATCGGTTACCGACGGAGGCGGAGTGGGAGTACGCTTGCCGTGCTGGCAGTAACGCGCCGTTCGGATTTGGAGGGCTGGAATTAGTGGATGACTACGGCTGGTTCTCTTCGAACTGTAATGGCATATCGCAGCCGGTCGGCAGGAAGGATCCGAACGCGTGGGGGCTGTATGACATGCACGGCAATGTGATGGAATGGTGCAGCGACTGGGCCGGTGACTACCCGGAGGGCGCGGTCAGCGATCCCACCGGCCCAAAGGAGGGCTACAGCCGAATGATCCGTGGCGGTGCCTGGTTGACGCCCGCAGTGTTGGGCAAGTCAGGGAATCGAGCTTTTCATTTCCCTCCAGACACTCGCTCCGACTACGTCGGCTTCCGCGTGGCCCTGAGTTCCTCAGAAATTTCCAACCAGCCGGAGTCGTCGCAAGACGAGTCAAGCGGAGGCGGGCGAAACTGACCCGATTACCTCCCCAAACAAGAAGTAAACCGGAGACAGTCGACTTATTGAGGTTTTTCAGCCTCGCGAGCAAGGTCAGCCGCCTCCACGCATGCCAGTTTGCGATGACTCGCAAACTGGCGTTTTTTGAGTTTCTTTATCGTCCCCGACCTCATTTCGCCAGGCCACTCCTGCCGTCGCTTACCATGTCCCGCTCTCCTGCCGATAATCCCGTTGCGCTGTGATGCCCCCAATCACATTTGAACCGCCTCGATTATCATAATGACGCCTCGGTCAGCAGAACTCACCGCCCCCACTCCAGGCCGCAGCGAGTCTATGACAGAATTCGATCTCATCGTGGTTGGTTCCGATACCGCCGGCTGTGCTGTGGCGCGGCGACTGGTAGAACGCACGGACCTGAACTGTCTGCTCATTGAGGCCGGCCCCGTCTACCCAAGCTGGGCGCTGAATGCACCACTGGCAAGCCTCCGCTTACGAAAACACTGGTCATGGCCCGCGGAAACTGTTCCCCAGGAACATCTGCTGGGCTGGAGAATTGAACTCCCGATGGGGCGAGTTGCCGGAGGAAGGTCCGCGATCAACGCTATGATCGCTGTCCCCGGACCTGCAGCGGATTTGGACCAATGGACTGCCAACGGTTGCCCTGGCTGGGCATGGAATGATCTGCAGCCCGGCCTCGAACGGGCTGCGTCCCGATTCGGAAACCTGCGGTTTTTTCCCGGTATTGCAACAGAACGTGCGCTGCGATGTCTACCAAGTTCTGCATGAAACCAGAAGGCGCGTGTCCAACCAGCAACTCAGACTGCTCAGCCGACAGACCATTCCCGTCGACCCCGCCCAACAGCCCACGTTTGTCGAGTGTTCATTGGATTTCACGAGTCGACAGCGATCCATTTTTTCTCTGACACTCACGTGCCACAGAGTCAATTCTGCAGCACGCTAAACGGCAGACCAGCAAGTTCATCAGGTGGCGGAATCCTGAACAATCTCAGCCCCACTGGCAGTGAACTAAAGACGCAATCTCTGATCCTCCAGTTCACAACTCACCTTGGCAGCAGCCCGGTTACCTGCAGAGCCCCACAGGAGTGCCCGTCAGATTTGAATCTGCGAAGTACGCCACCGACTTCCCGAAAACAGGTTGCTGCGGAAAATCCACCAGAGATCAGACATTAAACAGGAAGTGACAAATATCCCCGTCCTGCATCACGTATGACTTTCCTTCCACTCGCAACTTCCCCGCCGCTCGAATTTCCTTCTCAGACTTGTATGTCTCCAGATCCTCCAGCGTGTAAACTTCGCAGCGAATGAACCCTCGCTCAAAGTCACTGTGGATCACACCAGCGGCCTGGGGCGCGGTGGCACCAATCGGAATCGTCCATGCCCGAACTTCCTTCTCGCCCGCTGTGAAATAGCTCTGCAGGCCCAGCGTGCGATACGTGGCCCGCGCAAGTGGCCCAAGCCCCGGCTCTTTCAGCCCCACAGACAATAACATTTCATTTCTGTCGGCCTCATCGAGTTCGGCCAACTCCGCTTCCAGCCGCGCACAGATCGGTACGACCGAAGCACCATTGGTCGCCGCGTAATCGCGCACCTGCTGCACCAGCTGGCCTTGTCCATCAAGATCATCTTCAGCCACGTTGGCAACAAATAACACCGGTTTTGCAGTCATCAGTCCAATCGCACTGACAACCGTCTTCTCGTCCTCGCTGAAGTCACAGGTTCGAAGCGGCTTGCCGGAATTGATCCACTCCTGACACTTCTCCATAACCGTGGCCCGTAATCGAGCCTCCTTGTCGCCACTCTTCGCAGATCGCTGAGCCTTCGGAAGCGAATTCTCAAGGGTCTGCATATCCGAAAGCATCAGCTCCGTTTCAATGGTCTCGATGTCTGAAAGCGGATTGACCCCGCCGCCCACATGCGTGATGTCATCGTCCACAAAACATCGCACCACCTGGAGTATCGCGTCGACTTCACGAATATGACTGAGAAACTTGTTGCCCAGCCCTTCGCCCTCACTGGCCCCCTTGACGATCCCGGCAATGTCCACAAGCTTCAATGCGGCAGGAATCACTTTCTGCGGCGGAATCCACTTCGTAATCCGATGAAGTCGCTCGTCGGGAACGCTGACCACACCTTCATTGGGCTCAATCGTACAAAACGGATAATTCGCACTCTGCGCCGCCGTGGAACAGGTGAGTGCGTTAAACAAAGTGCTCTTGCCGACATTCGGCAGGCCGACAATTCCGGCTTCCATGAGTCGATTTCCAGAGTTGAAACGTAAAGATGGAGGTTTCGCGTATGCGGCAGAGTGTACCAGGTTTCCAGCAGACGCGCACATCATCCCGGTCAATTTCCCACGGCAGAACACGGGAAAACCACAGAGGACCGATTTCCGGGGTCTCCGAGCCAGGGCTGCATCACGGCGTTTGCCGTCCTCCCCGACCACAATCAAACCACGACGGAGGCCGCAGGAACACAATCGGCACCTTACCCCACCGGGGCATCAACGCATCAGCCACCAAATCAACGCTTTAGTTCGTACTCTTTGATCTTCCGGTAAAGAGTACGCTCGCCAATCTCCAGCATTCGTGAGGCCTCTTCCCGATTGCCGTCGGTCAACTCAAGTGCCCGCAGAATATAGTACTTCTCGACTTCCGTCATTGGCTTGCCAATCAACGAGTCAGATCCCCCCGCTGCGTCCACGTCAGGCTCAGGAATCTGATCCCGAACCAGCACTGAAATCTCCGGAGGCAGTCCATCAATGTCAAGGATTCCATCGGAATCAAGCACTAGCATGCGTTCGATGACATTCTTCAACTGACGGATATTCCCAGGCCAGTGATAGGCCAGCAGGGCCTTTCGAGCAGCACGTGAAAATCCCTGCACTTCCCGACCCATCTTGCGCGACATCTCACGCAGAAAATGCTCCATCAGCAGCGGAATGTCGCCCTGACGCTCTCGCAACGGTGGCAGATAGATTGTGACCACGTTCAGTCGGTAATAAAGATCCTCCCGAAACTTCCCGTCTTCCACATTCTTCTGCAGATCCGCGTTGGTCGCTGCGACCAGTCGCACATTAATCGGCAACTCGTCGTTGGCCCCCAGACGCGTGATCTTGCGATCTTCCAGAACACGCAGCAGCTTCACCTGAGTATCCATGGGCATCTCGCCCACTTCATCAAGGAACAATGTCCCTCCATTGGCATGCTCAAATTTCCCGATGCGCCGCCCCTGGGCACCAGTGAACGCTCCCGCTTCATGCCCGAACAGCTCACTCTCAAGGATGCTGTCCGGGAGCGCTGAAATGTTGAGCGGCACAAAGGCTTTGTTCTTCCGAGGACTGTTCTGGTGCAGAGCGCGCGCGACCAGCTCCTTCCCCGTACCATTCTCACCCTGGATCAGCACCGTAATGTCGGTCGGCGCTACGTTTTTCAGGATCTCCACGATGGAGTGCATCTGGGGGCTGGTTCCGATGACACCCTCAAATCCGAATCGCTCGTCCAGCGACCGCCGCAGTTCCGCATTTCTTCGAATCAGACGCAGCCGCGCAGAAGCCTTTTCCACCGCCGAACGCAACTCGCCAATATCCAGCGGTTTTGTCAGATATGTGTAGGCTCCGTGCTGCATGGCGGTCACCGCAGAGTGAATCGATCCGTGCCCCGTCAGCACAATCACTTCCGCGTCCGGTAACTCCTCTTTGGCAAGCCGCAGAATCTCCAGACCATCAATCTCACCCATGCGGAGATCCGTGACGATCACGTCCCAGGATTCAGCATGAATCATCTGCGCACCACGTTCACCCGAACCGGCCACTCGACAATCACAGTTGATTCTCTGAAGCGCTTCGGCCACCGCCTGAGCATGGCCTTCGTCGTCATCGACGATCAGCACCCGCACAGGAATTGTGGAAAGGTCCGCGGTTTCACTCTTGGGGTCTGCCATGAATCCTCAAACTCATCTCGAATTAAGTCACTCCAGCCGGGCGCCGTCTTCGTCCCGCACTTCGGTCGTTCGACCGCCGCCCCGACCCTGCTCCGCAAACACCGCCCACAACCCCGGCTGCACGGCCCCGAACACCATTCAAAACAGCATCACCCTGACAGACTTCCGATTCAGTGTGATGCCATTTCTACTCGTACTCGACAGATGACAAGCTGGCTGGCAAAAAGCCTAGTCAGTTTGCGGCAAAATTCAAAACGCCAGCCGCAGATTTGCAGGAGTCCCTGAAAAATTCAGTAACTTGAGGCGGCCACGGGGGCCAGTTCCGTCGTTCCGACCCCGCGTTCCAACCACACAACTGAAATCCCAGGAGTTGAATAATGCGACAAACTCTCCAGTCTATCGCAGCAGCGACTGGATCGCGGCAAAATCCGATTTCAATGAACGATACAACTGCTGATACACCGGCCAGGCAGCGTTGTAGCTTCTGATAGCAGCCGCCTTCCCGGGCGTCCGAGTTACTACGGAAATCGTCGCCTTACAGGCTTCTTCAATCGACTTGAAGGCCCCGGTTCCCGCCGCTGCCAGTAACGCAACCCCATAGGCCGGCCCCTCCGAGGCATTGATCGTTACGACCGACTGGCCATAAATGTCCGCCTGCATTTGTCGCCAGAATGGACTACGGGCACCACCACCGGACAATCGAATCTCCCGAATCGGGATGTTCATCTGACGGATAATCTCCAGCGTGTCCCGCATCGCAAACGTCGCACCCTCCATCACCGAACGTGCCAAATGCCCCTTGCCGTGACGCAGACTCAGGCCAATCCAGCACCCCCGCGCATGAGGATCCGCATGCGGAGTCCGCTCGCCCGAAAGATAGGGCAGAAAAAACAAGCCCTCGCTACCAACCGGAGCACCAGCGGCCTCCGCCGTAATCAGCTCGTAAGGGTCCACCTTCTGCTTCTTTGCCTGTGAGACCTCCTCCTGACACAATTGATTCCTGAACCACTGCAGGCTGCCACCGGCCGACAAAACACACCCCATCACATGCCACTTGCCCCGAACAGCATGACAAAATGTGTGCAGCCGCCCCTCCGGATCGACCTGAACTTCATCGCTGTGAGCAAAAACAACGCCACTCGTTCCCATCGTGGCAGACACCACGCCCCGCCCAACAATCCCATTCCCGATCGCACTCGCGGCCTGATCCCCACCTCCGCCAACAATCGGAATTCCCGCCCGCAATCCCATCAGCTTCGCAGCGGACTCCGTCAGTACCCCCGTAATGTCCTCGCTCTCGTAAACGCGAGGCAAGAGTCCTGAATCAAGGTCCAGCCGCTCCAGCAGTTGCGATGACCACTTTCGATTCACCACGTCCAGCAATAACGTCCCTGAGGCATCACTGACCTCAGTCGCAAAGTCACCAGTCAGACAAAACCTCACATAGTCCTTGGGAAGCAACACCTGCACCGTGCGATCAAAATTTCTCTTTTCACGGTTTCGAAGCCACAGAATCTTTGGAGCAGTAAAGCCGGTGAGCGCCGGATTAGCCACCATCCCGATCAATGCCGCTCGACCACCAGCCCTCGCCTCAATCTCCTGACACTCCGCCACGGTCCGCTGGTCATTCCACAGCAAAGCCGGCCGAATAACCGAATGAGTTTTGTCCAGAAACACACTGCCGTGCATCTGACCGCTTAACCCAATCCCACCAACCTCCGCAGGCTTCAACTTCGCCGACTTCATGACCTTCCTGACAGACTCCACCACGGCCTTCCACCAGTGCGAGGGCTCCTGCTCCGACCAACCCGGCCGCGGACTGCTCAACGGATACTCAACCGTCGCCGATGCCAGAATCACACCGTCGTCCCGCATTGCCAGCGTCTTGGTGCCACTGGTACCAATATCTATTCCCAGAAAAACCGGCATGAACGAATGCTCCAGAAAATCGCAACGAAGAATCAACGAAGCCGATGTCACTCAATCAGGCAAAGACACTCCCCGGATCTTATCGACCAGGAACCAATAACGGAATACTTCCACTATGGCCGACACACAACGACCGTTGCACCAGAAACACGCACGAAACCCGCCGCGACGCAATCGCTAACCCTCGCCCCCAACACCGCTGTTCCGATCAATCCAGTCGCACAACTCTGCCGTTTCACTGAACACGGACACAAGAGCCCGACATCGTGCCGACAGAAAACCACATGCCAGCATGCGATCCATCAACTCCACCAACCCATCATACAGCCCGCAGGTGTTCAGAATCGCGACAGGATGATCATGCAACTCCAGCTGCGCCCACGTGGTTGCCTCAAAAAACTCCTCCATCGTCCCAAACCCACCCGGCAACGCGACATACACATCCGACAACACATGCATCTGCGACTTGCGCTCATGCATATCCCGAGTGACCCGCATGTCCGCAACCCCGGAATGCATCAACTCCGGCCGCGCCAGATGCTCCGTGATCACACCAACCACACGCCCCCCATGGGCCAATGCCGCATCCGCAAGCACCCCCATCATCCCGGTACTGCCGCCGCCGTAAACCAGAACATGCCCCCGCAGCGCCAAATACCGCCCAACATCCTCCGCCGCCTCCACAAACTCCACCCGATCCCCAGCCTTCGACCCACAAAATACACAAACATTCAACATAACCACCCCCCTAATCAGACCCATAAACACTCAGTGAACACTATCAGGTGCCAGGCACCTTGACAAACATTCGCAGAGATTTTACGCTTTGTCGGAACTGGACGCCCCGGACCTTTGAAGGCCATTTCCATGCCGCGTGTCAACCGACGTGAAATCCTCGCTGACGATGAAATTCAGGTGTTTCACGCTGTCAATCGATGCGTCCGAAGAACTCATCTCTGCGGACAGGATCGTCGCACAGGAAAAGATTACTCCCATCGAAAAGAATGGGCCCGAAAACGCCTCGAATTCCTCGCCGGGGTTTTCGCCGTCGAAATCCTCAGCTATGCCGTTATGGGCAATCACCTGCATGTTGTCATCAGGACTCGGCCGGACGTCGCAAAGGCCTGGTCTGATCACGATGTCGCTCGGCGCTGGTGGACTCTGTTTCCAAAACGAAAAAACCGTGATAAATCCGCCGCAGAACCGCTACCGGAAGAGCTGCTTCACATCACCAACAGTCCCAGCGGCATTCGCGAAAAACGACGCCGATTTTCAAATCTGTCGTGGTTCATGAAGTGCCTCTGCGAACCCATCGCAAAACAGGCAAATGCCGAAGATGATGTTCGCGGGCACTTCTGGGAATCTCGCTATAAGGCACAGCCACTGCTTGATGAAATGGCCATCGCTGCCTGCATGTCCTACGTCGACCTGAATCCCGTGCGAGCCAACCTCGCAAAAACTCCTGAAGCCAGTGATTTCACCAGTGTTCAGGCAAGGATTCATGATCGCCGTCAGGCTCAAAACCCTTCGGTTGGCGACGCTCAGTCTCAGCAGCCTGCAAGCGATTCACAGGCGGGATGGCTGGTTCCGATTGAACTGAACAGCAAGCGGGCGGAGGCGACAGAAACACAGCCGCTACGGCGCGCCAGCAATAAGGGTTGCCTGCCGATGTCGCTGGATCAGTACCTGCACCTTCTGGACTGGACTGGTCGACAGTTTCGACGCGATAAACCGGGCATGATCTCCGGAGA
>CAIYBH010000240.1 GCA_903924405.1 uncultured Planctomycetaceae bacterium
ATGTCGATGACGATCAGGCGCTGAAGATTCAGCTCGTCCAGTTGCAGTCCGATCCGTCCTGATTCCACACCACAGCCGAATTGCTGATCCCGGCAGACCACCGTGTCACGCACAGTGGTCTGCTGACGACGCTCGTTCGCAGTTTATCCACCGCCTATTCCCGGCGACCACATCACCCATCGCAAACAGGCGCTGGTCGTCTTCACAGGGGCCCAATCCCTGCCACTCAATCGCTGCAGTGTCATGGTCTCAGCGTCCTGGTCGTCAGCCGCCCCACTGCCGAACAGCCTGCTTCTCACTCAATCCCACCCACCGCACTGACAACTGACAACCGACAACTGACAACTGACAACTGAAAACTGATAGCTGAAAACTGAAAACTGATCGCTGATCGCTGATCACTGATCACTTCGCCCCTGCCAGCCCTTCCGATCCGCCAACCCCGCCAGAAACGTCTGCATCCCGGCACTGCCCAACAGGTCGCAAAAGACCCGCAGAGCAGGGCGGTGCAGACGAGTCTTCGGGACGACAAAATCAAACTGCTCCTGCTGCAGCGGCACAAAACCAAGCCCTGACGCCGCAGCTGCGTGCGCTACGGCTACCCCCCAGTCAGCTCGCTGCTGGGCAACAGCCGTCACCACCGCGGCATGATTTCCCGGTTGCACGGCGTAGCCTGCCGGACGTGCCCCCGCCAGCAACTGATCGATCAGGATCCGAGTCCCACTGCCCACGTTGCGGTTGACCATTCGCAACCCCGGCTGCGACCGAATCAGCTCCGCCAACTGCTCCGCACTGCGCCCCTCAAACCGCTCATCGCCACGACGAAACACAATGCCCTGTGATCGCTGATAGCCCGGAATCAACTGCAGTGACTCCGTCAGCCACGGCGTGTTGTACTGACCCGTCTCCGGATCCAGCAGATGCACTCCCGCGAGATCGCACTCACCACGTTTGGCCGCCATCAATCCCGCTGTACTTCCCAGAGTCAGCAGTTTGGCAGAAAAACCCTGACGCTGCAGTTCTGTCAACAACCAGTCCAGACCCGGACAATGGCTGCCAATCACAATCAGATCTGCAGGCTGAAGTCCCTGTCCCTGCAACTGAACTCGCACCGACTCGCCGGCCACCAGCAGCTCTGTGTGACGCGGAATCGTGATGAAACCATCCGCGCGGCTGAATGTGGTGACAGAACCGGATCCTTTGCCCATCGGAAACGCCCGCAACCCGTGGTCTGCAGGGATCAGCGCCACCAGCAGATATTCCGTGCGTCCCACTTCGGAATTCACCTGCACGGCCAACTCCGCAGTGACAGTCTCCGTCGCCGCCGGACTCCGACCCGCCAGCCGCCTCAGTACGGGCGCTACAAATTCGTGAAATGTGAAGATTGCCGATGTCGGAAACCCCGGCAACACAATCACCGGAACTCCATTTTCCACAGCGATACACAGTGGCTTGCCGGGCTTGAGCGCCACGCCATGCACAACAATCCCCGGCTGCTTAAGCTCACGAACAACCCGGTAACACAGATCCCCTTCGCCTTTGCTGGTTCCACCAGACAACAGCACCATGTCATGTTCAGCCAACGCGCTGGTCACCGCGGCCTGCAAACTGGCACTGTCGTCCCGGATGATCCCACCAAACCACGGCAGCCCCCCGGCTTCCAGTACTGCGTCCGCAAGAACTCGCGAGTTCGAATCGTAAACAGCGGCCGGACGCGACGGTTTTCCGGGAGCAATGATCTCATTCCCCGTGGAAAAAATCGCCACCGACGGCCTGCGAAACACCTCGACCTGAGTTTCGCCAATGGCCGCCAACACCCCGGTTTCCCGACTGGTCAGCAGAGTTCCCGGGCGCAACACCACTTCACCAACGGAGATGTCAGTTCCCGCAAAGGAAATTCCGGTTCCCGCGGACACACTCCGGCGAACAAGGACCCTGCCGGATTCCTCGTCCGCAGACTCCACCATCACCACAGCGTCTGCGCCGCGCGGCACCATCCCTCCGGTCGCAATCACCACCGCCTGACCGGACAGAACTTCCAGTTCAGGCACACGTCCGGCTTCAATCCGTTCAGAAAGCAGCTGCAGGGAACGAGGCTGCAGTTCTGTGGCACCGCTGGTGTCTTCACCGCGAACGGCGTAGCCATCGAAATTTGAACGATCGAATGCCGGCACATCCACTGCGGCACTGACCGTGGTGCTCAGCACTCTTCCAAGTGCCAGCGACAATGGGACACATTCCGTTCCGAGCGGCGACAGATCCATGGCCGCATGAAATCGCCGCTGCGCTTCGTCCCGATCAATCACATCCAGAAACTGATCCTGGCGCGACATCAAACGCTCTCTTGAAAATGAGTCACAATCCTGAATGAGCTCAGCGTCTCTGCGGGCAGCTCCCGCAACTCAGACCACCAGGTTCTGCGTCAGCCACGAGTCAGATGCACGGCAGCGCCCAGCAGTTCCTGCAGCACATTTGAAACGGGATGCGGATGACCCTTGTACTGGCGAAAGCCTTCTCCGAACCGGACACCGGCCTCGGCACCTCGCGCACTACTCCAGCGACGACACGCCTCGGTATACTCGTCCATGCCGTGCTGACGTCGCAGCCATTCCCGCTGACTGGCGTGGCAGGCCAGCGACTGCAGCTTCAGTTCAAATTGTTCAGACACGTCCACGATAAAATCTGTCGGCTGCCGCTGTCCAAAATGATCGGTTCCCTCGACCGGATCCACGTAATACAGCCACGGAATCTTCTTTGTGGCAGGCGCGGGGTCCCACTGCCCGGTCCGATAATTGGGCACCGAGGCATTGAAGCAGGCGTCGCGCACCAGCGCGCTCGTGATTTCATGGTCATGCATGTAATCAACAGGCGGAGCTGTCAGGATGACGTCTGCCGCCGTCCGTCGCAGAAACTCCGTCATCCGCCGGCGACTGTCGTTGTCAAACACAATCGACAGATCACGAAACTCAAGGCAAGTGTACTGCGCCTGCAGAATTTCTGCAGCGGCTGCCGCTTCTCCGCGACGGATTCGAGAAATCTCTTCGGCCGAATGCTCAGCACTGCCCCCATCACCCGGAGTCATCGTGGCCACCGAAATTCGACAGCCCAGCTGCCGCAGTCTCAGCAGCGTCCCCGCACATTGAAACTCAATATCATCCGGATGAGCATGCAGCGCCAGAATATGCAGCGAGGAAGGATCGAGAGACATGCGGGAACCTTTAACAGATGACAGTAATAGCAGAGTTCACAGGACCGAAGGAGAGCTGATTCTTCCATCGCAGATGCACACGAGCCATTGATCTGCAAACAGCGGTTACGTGATTCACTTCGACACAGCCCCACCAGCACTGCTCAAAAGATCAGGCATCATTCAGACGGTCGGCGAAAACTCGGGAACGGAAATCGACACCGGAGAATTCGCCTGACGCTGGCTGTTGTCGAAACTTACCAGCACCGCCTGACCAATGGAAGTTCGCCAATCCGATGACAAGGCCCCCTCGGAGGGCGAAACCGTGCTGAGGCAGAAAATAGTCGCGTTTCGCTCCGACGAAACGTGCCTCCCGGGTTTTCAATTTCGAATCGAGCAATCGAGTGACGTTCCGAAATCAAGCCCCCAAAGCCCCTGGGGCCCACATGAACATCGTATCGCCAACCGCAGGGCAAGCCTCAGGAACACTCAACCAGTCTGCAGTTCTGCGGCTTTCAGAGTATTCTGGAGCAGCATGGCGATGGTCATCGGGCCAACTCCACCTGGCACCGGAGTGATCGCTGAGGCTCGCTCACTCGCCCCGGAATATTCGACATCCCCCACCAGCCGATCTCCCACACGATTGATCCCGACATCAATCACGATCGCACCCGGCTTCACCCAGTCACCCTGCACGAATTCAGGAATGCCGACAGCAGCCACCAGAATGTCCGCCTGCCGACAGAACCCGGCAATGTCCGGAGTACGGCTGTGACAGAGCGTGACCGTGGCATCTGCCCCCTTCTGCAGCAACAGCGCAGCCATCGGCTTGCCCACGATATCACTGCGTCCCAGCACTACGGCATGTTTTCCGGCAATCGCCGTACCGCCCGCACGCAGCAACTGCATCACGCCGGCGGGAGTACAGGGCAGAAATCGCGGCCGCCCCTGCAGCATCAGCCCCACGTTTTCCGGATGAAACGCATCCACATCCTTCAGGGGATGCACCGCATCCAGCACCTCCGTCGTATTCAGATGTCGAGGCAACGGTAGCTGCACCAGAATTCCATGCACGTCGACATCCTGATTCAACTGCTGGATCAATGCAATCAATTGCTGCTGACTGACGTCCTCAGGAAGCCTGTGCAGCGTACTGCGCAGGCCCGCTTTTTCGCAGGCCCGCTCTTTGTTGCGCACATACACCTGACTGGCA
>CAIYBH010000241.1 GCA_903924405.1 uncultured Planctomycetaceae bacterium
CACCAGCGGGGGCGGTGATGAAGAGTCCCTTTGCCTTTGCGCAGCATGGGCAGACGGGGCGTTGGGTCAGTTCGGTGTTTCCGCATCAGGCGCGGATCATCGATGAGCCGGCATTTCTGATGGCGATGACCACGAAGACGAACGTGCACGGCCCAGCCAGTTATATGATGAATACGGGGTTTATGTTGCCGGGTTTTCCCTGTCTGGGTGCCTGGGTGTCGTATGCACTGGGCAGTCTGTCGGAGAATCTACCGACCTTCATCGTGCTTCCGGATCCGCGAGGGTTGCCGTACAACCAGAAAGGCAACTTCAGTGCGGGGTTTCTTCCTGCGAAGCACCAGGGAACTCTGGTCAATGCGGGGCAGCAGCCGCCGATTCCGGATTTGTTTGCTGGGGCGCAGTATGGGTTTGCGACGGGTGACGCCGACCGACGGACTCAGCAGATGCTGCTGGAGTTGAATCGTGAGCATGCCGCGTTGCGTCCGGAGGACACGCGACTGGAAGCGAGGATTGCGTCGGCGGAGCTGGCGGCGAAGATGCAGTTGAGTGCCCCGGAGGCCTTTGATTTATCGCAGGAAACGGAAGACACGCATGCTGCGTATGGAACGAGAGAAGAGCCGACCGCTGATTTTGGACGTCGGTGTCTGCTGGCGCGGCGACTGATTGAACGCGGCACGCGTTTTGTGCAGGTCTGGAGTGGGCCGCAGGGGGCGGTGAACAACTGGGACAATCATGGGAACATCCCGGCCGAATTGCCTCCGATTGCCGCGAGTGTGGATCGGCCGACAGCGGCGTTGCTGACGGACCTGAAGGAGCGTGGATTACTCGCTGATACTCTGCTGATCTGGACAACGGAATTTGGCCGCACTCCCTTCGCTCAGGGCGGAGTCGGGCGAGACCACAATCGCGGCACGTTTGTGACGTGGCTTGCTGGTGCGGGAATCAGGTCGGGGGTGAATCGGGGGCGCAGTGACGACCTCGGATATCAGGCGGCGGAAGGGCGAACGTACTGTTACGACCTGCACGCCACGATACTGCACCTGCTGGGGATTGATCATCAGCGACTGACGTTTCGTACTGCGGGTGTGGACCGGCGGTTGACCGACGTCCATGGGCAGGTGATTTCTGAAATCCTGAGTTAGAAACATGGAGAGCTTTGGGTGGTTACTGCGTGACGGGACACCGTGATTCCGGAGAGAACTGGCGGAGCCTCTGATGTGGTATCGCTTGACAGGCCCTGGTTTCAGGACTATGACAGAGCACAGCGGACGCATCCGTCGAAGTTGGTGAGTCGATGAAGGAGAAATCCGGAGCGGCTGGACACCTGCAGACCTGGTCATTGGTTCCGGGTGGTTGTCGTCATTACCGCGGTTATTTTTGCTGCCGGACGTCGGAAGCATCTGTCTTCGAAGATCGTAATCACAAGTGGGGCCCGGGACATGACTAAGAATCGCATTGATATTGAGGAAATCAGCGGGATCACGGTGGTAAAGCTTCTGGAAAAGAAGATTCTGGACGAGGCCAACATTGAAGAGCTGGGCCGAGAGTTATTTGCTCTTGTGGAAACCAATGGCCACAGGAAGCTGATTCTGGAATTCAGCGACGTGGAATACCTGAGCAGTGCAGCTCTGGGTAAGCTGATCACTCTGCACAAGAAAGTCGGTGCGGCCAAGGGAAAGCTGGTGCTGTGCGGGATACCGAAAGAGATTCTCGAAGTCTTCAAGATTACTCAGTTGGACCGCATTCTGACAATCTGTGCGGACCTTGACGGAGCGATTGCGAAGTTCTGAAAGTCAGGCGGCACAGCGACGGTGGGGGGGGTGGTTTTCGGCTGACATGGAAATCTGTGGAAAGTGCAATGCAGGTATGGTGGAACCGAAGCACTTCGAGACACGGATTCCCAGCTGCACGACCGACGGGTTGAGTGTTCAGGAGACGTTGATCGGGTTGATGGAGGCTTACGAATACAGTCTGCGCGACGTATTCGCGATGCGCTTATCGCTGGAGGAAGCCATCACCAATGCGATCCGTCATGGCAACCAGCTGGATCCACAGAAGATGGTGCACGTCTGCTGCAGGATTGATCACCTGCGGATGGAAGTGGTAGTCACGGACGAGGGCGCAGGGTTTAATCCGGACGAGGTTCCCGACCCGACGCTGGACGAATTTATTGAGCGTCCCTGTGGTCGCGGTTTGATGCTGATGCGTGCGTACCTCAGTGTCTGCGAGTATTCCGAGGGGGGCCGTCGAATCACGATGGTGCGACAGCGGAACAGTCCGTTGCCGATCCTTGGGGACCACGCAGCCGCTGGTTGAGCGATCTTTGGTGCATGCAAAATGGGCAGTTGGCTCCGCAGACGCCGGATTTTTGATCATGTGGCGTCGTTGGGTCTGTCTCAGGGGGCCTGTTTTCATCGGAATTCCCGACAGAAATCAGCCCTCAACTCGAAGCGCCCGTCCGCGATCGCTATACTCCGGGCGTCTACTGGTTCTCGGGCGCCCGCGTTGCAGTTGTTGTGCGAATGTGGGGCGTCTGGCGGGCTGGAAGACTTACCGAGTGGTTTGGTGGGCAAAAGTGGCTGGTGTCAGCGGGCCTGTTGCCGACTGGGAGAACTCCGTGACATTCCGGGGTCTCTGAAATTCTCATCGTTCCGGCAAACAGAATTTGATGGGTTGTTATGAAGATTCACGAGTATCAGGGCAAGCAATTGTTTCGTGCCGCTGGCGTTGCCGTTCCTCAGGGGATTGTCGCAAAGACACCGGACGAGGCGGCCAGTGCGTTTGAAACGCTGGGCGGCACGATTGCCGTGGTGAAATCTCAGATTCACGCGGGTGGCCGTGGCAAGGGGTGTTTTAAGGAACATCCACAGCAGCGAGGCGTAGTTCTGGTTCGTTCGGCTGAAGAAGCCCGTCAGAATGCAGAGCGGATGCTGGGCAGCACGCTGGTGACGATTCAGACGGGCGAAGAGGGCAAGCAGGTCAACACCTTGTTTGTGGAGCAGGGCCTGAAGATTGCTCGTGAGTTGTATCTGGGGATTGTGGTTGACCGCGAAGTGGGTGGGCCGGTGTTGATCATGTCGTCGGAAGGCGGCATGGAGATTGAGGAGGTGGCAAAGCATTCTCCGGAGAAGATCCTGGCAGAGCCGTTTGATGCGGTTGCGGGGTTGTATCCGTATCAGGCACGCAAGTTGGCATACGCACTGGGGCTTGATGCCACAGCGGTTCGCAGTGCTGAGAAGTTTTTGCCGCAGATTTGTCGATTTTTCGTCAACTACGACTGCAGTATGACGGAGATTAATCCCCTGATTATCACGGAAGACGGTCAGATGCTGGCGTTGGACGCCAAGGTGACTTTTGATGACAACGCGTTGTTCCGTCACAAGGATGTGGTCGCCTTGCGTGACCTGGCGGAAGAGGATCCTGCGGAAGTGCGGGCGGCGGATACGGGTTTAAGTTACGTGAAGCTGAACGGGAACATTGGCTGTCTGGTGAACGGTGCCGGTCTGGCGATGAGCACGATGGACCTGATCAAACTGCACGGTGGCGAGCCTGCGAATTTTCTGGATGTAGGAGGCGGGGCCAACGAAGAGCAGGTGACGGAAGCATTTCGTATCATTCTGGCGGACAAGAATGTGAAGGCCGTACTGGTCAACATTTTTGGCGGGATCATGCGATGCGACATCATTGTGTCGGCCTTGCTGAACGCCTACGAGAAGGTGGGCTTTAATGTGCCGTTGGTGGTGCGACTGGAAGGTACCAACGTCGAGAAAGCGCGCGAGATGCTGCAGGCCAGTGGTCGCGCAATCATCTCAGCCAGCGATCTGACTGATGCCGCGCAGAAGGTTGTAGCGGCGTTGAACGCCTGATCGCGTGAAACCGTAGTTTCCCTGAACACACTTCTATTTCTTTCTTGGCGAATTAACTCCGATGAGCATTCTGGTTTCGAAGGCCACTCGAGTCATTACTCAGGGCATCACCGGCAACTCTGGTTTGTTTCACAGTCAGCAGTGTCGCGCGTACGCCGCTGAGTGTCAGCCGGGTGTGGACGTCTTTGTTGGGGGGGTCACACCGGGCAAGGGTGGCACGACGGTCGACGGATTTCCGGTGTTCAATTCTGTCATTGAGGCGCGTGAGAAGACCGGCGCCAACACGTCGATGATTTTTGTGCCACCGCCGTTTTGTGCGGACGCGATTCTGGAAGCTGCGGACGCCGGGATGGACCTGATTGTGGCCATCACGGAGGGGATCCCGGTGATGGATATGCTGCGTGTGCGGCGGGGCATGGAGAAATCGTCATCACGACTGATTGGTCCGAACTGTCCCGGTGTGATTACGCCGGGTGTCGCCAAGATCGGGATTATGCCCGGATACATCCACAAGCCTGGGACGATTGGGATCATCAGCAAGAGTGGAACTCTGACCTATGAAGCGGCGTGGCAGCTGGGGCGAGTCGGACTGGGGCAGAGCACTGCGGTGGGGATTGGTGGCGACCCCATCAACGGAACCAACTACATTGAACTGTTGAAGATGTTTCAGGACGACCCGGGCACGGAAGGCATTCTGGTTATTGGAGAAATCGGCGGTAGTGCCGAGCAAGCGGCTGCGGAGTACATTCGTAGTCATGTGACCAAACCGGTGGCGGGATTTATTGCCGGCCAGACAGCACCTCCGGGAAAACGCATGGGCCATGCCGGCGCGATCATTTCGGGCGGTGGTGGGACGGCGGCTGAAAAAATGGCTGCACTGCGTGCTGCCGGGGTCGTGGTTTCGGACAGTCCGGGCGGTATGGGCGCGGCGATGAAGCAGGCGATGCAGCGTTGACCGCGGGTGGTTGACGCGGCTCAGATGACAGATCATCACCGGGAAACTGCCAGGCAGCTCCCGGTTTTTTATTGCGTTGGAGTGGTGGGGGTTTGGCGAAGCGTGCGGCACGGGTGGGGTTTGGGAAAGTGGAAGACTGCGGCGAAATGAAGGAATATGAGCATCGCGATTCCCGAAGACGCGGAATTATCCAGTCCCTGTAGACTCTGGGGTGTGTGAGTTGGAGTGGGTCGGGCTGGTCGATATGATACGCACGACGACTGGATGTTGGCACAGGCCGGGGCGGATGCCAGTGGGTTGATTTCGGGACTGTGCTGCGGGTGGTTGGCGCAGAGGCGATCATTCGGGCGTAATGATACCAACGGATCTGGTCTGGATCGGTTGAGCAGCGACAGCGGGACGCAGGGATTTGACTGAGTTGTAATTCTGCGTGGCACGGTAGTTTCCTTGTTAGGAAGATTGAAGCCGTCGGTATGGATGAACTGCAACATGAATGTGGTGTCGCGGCTGTTTATCACCTGAATTCCGGGGTGATCAGTCCGCTGATTCCCCGGCTTCGCGGAAAAGACAGGACGCTGTTGGATCCGGCAACTGAGGATCCGTTGGTTGTGAGAAACCGCGCCTCGCGACTTGTTCCGGGGATGCTGCTGGACATGCAGAACCGTGGTCAGTTAGCTGCGGGAATTACCAGCTACAATCCGCAGCGGCTGCAGTTGATTCAGACGCATAAGGATGTCGGTGGCGTGGCGGAAGTATTCCGCATGAATCATGAGGACCGTTACAAGCAATTGATGGCGGAGCATGCGGGTCAGGCGGCCATTGGTCATGTGCGTTATGCCACCTGTGGCAAAGACGACCCATCGTATGCCCAGCCGTTTGAGCGGCAGCATATTGCGCGATCGAAGTGGTTCAGCTTTGCGTTCAACGGGCAGTTGGCCAACTACCTGGAACTGCGGGAAGAGATTCTGCAGACGACAGACTTTCATTTGACGCGGGAAACGGACACAGAAGTTCTGCATCATTTGATTTCGCATGAGTTGTCGGTGAATGCATCGATTTCACCGGTAGAGCTACTGCGGACCTTATCAAAGAAGCTGGATGGTTCATGGAACATAGTATTCCTGAATGCCAGGGGGCAGATGTTTGTCTCGCGTGATCCGTTGGGCATGCGTCCGTTGTGTTATGCGAGGGAAGGGTCATTGTTTGCGGCGGCCAGTGAGAGTGTCGCATTGACACACCTTGGATTTGCTGACGAGAACGTGCACAACGTACCTCCGGGCCACGTCGTCATTGTGGACGGCGAGAACGTCACCGTGGAGAAGTATGCGGAAAGTCCGAAGCAGGCGCACTGCTTCTTCGAGTGGATTTATTTTGCGAACGCCGGCAGTTCCTTTGATCATGCGGGAGTCTACCTGTCTCGAAAGCGGCTGGGTGAAGAGCTGGCGAAGCGAGAGACTCTGGCGATTGATGACGACGTGATTGTGGTGCCGGTGCCGGACACGGCTAAAGCGGCGGCTGACAGCATGGCGTTTCAGTTGAAAGTCCCATCGCTGGAAGGGTTGATTCGCAATCGTTACATCGGTCGCACATTTATTGAGGGGAACAATCGCGCTGATAAAGTGCGGATGAAGTACACGCCGTTGCCGGAAATCATGGAGGGCAAGCGGGTGTTACTGGTCGACGATTCGATTGTGCGTGCCACGACGCTGCGAGAGTTGCTGGCCCTGTTGAAATCCCGTGGCCGTGCGAAGGAGATCCATGTGCGGATTGCCTGTCCGCCGATCATCGCGCCCTGTTTTTACGGGATCGATATGTCCACGGTCAGTGAGTTGTTTGCTCCGGGATTTATGGAAGGGGCGGTGATCACGGAAGAAGAGCAGGCGGAGATGGCTCGAGCGATTGGGGCTGATAGTCTGCGGTACTTGCCGGTTGAGGCGGTTTCGGCCTGTGTTGGTTTGCCGGCTTCGACATTATGCCAGGCCTGCGTGAATGGTGTCTATCCGACGGCAGCGGGTACGGAGATGTATCAGCGGGCGCTTGAGCAGAACCAGAAGTTTCAGCAGCGTTCGTGTGGTGGCCCGGTGAAATCGTCGAATGTAGAAGGTGGTCGGATCTACGGTTAGGGTTCGGGTTCAGGGTATTTCCCGGCTTGTGCCATGTGGTTTCCGGAGAGAGACTGAGGGGCCTGTCACTGTTGGGTGGGCTGCCGTCATAAGTCAGTGGGTGGACGCCGAAGCAGACCCACAGTTCAGTTTGTCAGTTCAGTTTGTCAGTTCAGGTGGGTTGGGACCGCGACGGTGTTGTGCGTGCGGACCGTTGAGCTCAGTGAGACTTTGATTCCGCCGGAGAAAAGAAGGCGGTGCAATGATGGACATGCAGCGATTGCGGCAGGAGATTGCCTTTGAGGCGGCTCGGTTGTTGAGTCACCGGCAGGAATCGGGATATACGCAGGCGAAATGGCGGGCAGCCCGCGCGATTACTCGCAGTTACCTTCCGCCTGAGGCCTTACCGACTGACTTTGAGATTCGTCAGGCGCTGGACCGTCAGGTGGTACCGGACAACCTTGAGAAAGCCGGAGCGACGGAGGGTGCGGAGCAGCGGTTTCAGTATTTTCTGGCGCTGTTGCTGCCTCTGGACAGGGTGATCCAGGATCGTGTGTCTCATCCGGAAGGGGACGTTCTGTATCATAGTCTGCAGGTCTTTGAGTTAGCCTGTGAGCGTTGTCCATGGGATGAGGATCTGCTGCTGGCGGCGTTGTTGCATGATGTGGGCAAGGGGATTGATCCACGGGACCATGTAGCGGCCGGATTGGCGATGTTGCGTGGGCATGTCTCGGACCGGGTCTTGTGGCTGATTGAGAATCATGGACTTGCGCAGCGGGTACTGGACGGCACGTCAGGCGCCAGGGCGCGTCGCAGGCTCACAAATGCAGACGACGGGGAAGCGCTGGACATCCTTGCCAGTTGTGATCGTGAGGGCCGACTACCAGGGCGGCGGGTGCGAACTCCGGAAGCGGCGTTGCAGTATCTTCGTGATCTGGAAGCGGAAAACGATCCCGAGGCGGCGTCTGGGGGAGATTGAGCGACTGTGCCGTGACTGAGTTGCGTTTCGAAATCCGAACGGCAAGAACCGGGACCATGAGTGTGACTGCCGCCATGCTGCATGTTTGGGGGTGTGGGGGCGGGCTTTGGTGGCGCCCCGAAATTGCTTGCGGTTTCAGCCTTCCTCAGGAATG
The DNA here is from genome assembly GCA_903924405.1 of uncultured Planctomycetaceae bacterium. Lineage (GTDB taxonomy): Bacteria > Planctomycetota > Planctomycetia > Planctomycetales > Planctomycetaceae > SXXK01. The sequence goes on from CAIYBH010000241.1 coordinate 8,057, forward strand.
CTGAGTATTGGCGCACTTCTTGCATATTTCGAACACGAGCACTGCAGGCTGGGGGCGGATTCTGGTCGGATTGGCTGGGATTCTGGATTCGCTCGGTTAGAATTGTGGCAATCCACGATGGGCTGCGCATTTTTAGTGCAGCTAAAGATTGTTTTTTGGGCGTTTGAAGAGTGTCAATGATGAATAAGGCTGATAGCGAGACGACTCTGATTAACGGCCTGATTGGCAGCAGTGCACCGATGCTGGACGTGTATCGGATGACTCGCAAGGTGGCCCCGACGACGGCGACGGTGTTGTTGACGGGTGAGACGGGGACGGGGAAGGAGTTGATCGCGAGGGCATTGCATGAATTGAGTCCGCGTGCGACGGGGCCGTTTATTCGGGTGAATTGCGGGGCGTTGTCAGAAAGCTTGCTGGAGAGTGAGTTGTTTGGGCACGCGAAGGGGGCCTTCACGAGTGCGATCGAGAATCGTACCGGTAGATTTGAAGCCGCGCACGGTGGGACGATTTTTCTGGACGAGATCAACAGTGTCAGTTATCAGCTGCAGGTGAAGTTGCTGCGTGTGCTGCAGGAGCATGAGTTCGAGCGTGTTGGTGATACGCGAACGATTCGTGTGGACGTCCGGGTGATTGCGGCGACCAACGTGGACCTGCAGGATCAGATCACGGCTGGGCGATTTCGAGAGGACTTGTTTTACCGTCTGAACGTGATTCCGATTTATCTGCCGGCATTGCGTGAGCGAGGTGACGACATTACTGCGCTGGTGAACTTTTTCGTCTGGCGCTATGCACAAGCCAATCGGATACCGGCAGGGAAAGTGCATCCGGAGGCTCTGCGATTTCTGTTGCAGTACGACTGGCCGGGAAATGTTCGCGAGCTGCAGAATTACGTTGAGCGTGCCCTGGTGTTGTCATCGAATGGCGAAATCACGGCGGACCTGTTGCCTCCGCATGTGCGTGGTCTGGCGCCGATGCGAATTGGTCGTCGGTCATCGGATGACCTTGGAGCGATCTGCACGGAGTTGGTCAGTCGTCGACTTTCGGAGATCAGTGAAGACAGTGTGGATGCCCACGCACACGTCATCAACTTCGTGGAGAAGGAATTGATTCTGCAGGTTCTGCGTCAGAGTCAGGGCGTGCAGACTCGCACAGCAACGCGACTGGGTATCAATCGCAACACGCTGCACAAGAAGATCGAAGATCACAATCTTGGTTCTGAAGCGCGATGACGGTCGAGAGACTGTGTTGCTGAGTGTTGTCGGGGGGCGGTACCGACAAGGGGGCGGCGGCTGGTCTGTTGTCCGATGATGTCTGAGACTTGCCCCGCTGGCTGACTCGATGGAGGCCTTCCATGACGGGACCAGCACCCTTCTGATCGGCGGTTGCGATCATGAGGCGACTTGGAATTCGTTAAGTTGCCTGGTGTCGAAACGTGTTCGCTGTAATGTGCAGTGATTGGCCAGGATCTCGACAGGTAAAGAAACTGGCGAACAGTTCGGCATGCCGCGGTTTGTTGCGTTGTGGCGACAACTCAGGCCGGTCATGAATGATGATTTCACGGGCGGCAGTGAGATGCGTCGTGGCTCTGGTTTGCCTGAAATCTGCAAAAGCGGCAATTCGTCTGCCGAACTCCGCTGCGACTCGCCGTTTCAAATTCCGTGTGGCCGGGTAAACTGCAGAGGTCCGGACCAGATTCCCGGGGCAGGCGGAGTTGTCTGTGAGAGATTCACGGAGGTCCCTGTTTGCGTCTGGTGGCATTCTGAGACTGGAACAGTGGCCTGTTTTTCAGCAGGTGCTGTCTGAGTACCTCGGCCCGTTCAGAGCGAAAGAGCGGGGAGGGGCCAATGGGAATTCGCAGCGAAATGCAGATCCGACCAAAGAACTCCGGCAACCCGGCTGGAGCGATGAAGGCCTTCGTCATGAATTCTGAGCCATGGAATGTGGACAGTCAGCTGCGTCAGTTGCAGGAGCTTCGGGCGGGCACACGGGCGGCGCAGCAGCGGGCGGCGGTGATTGAGCACCAGTTGCGGGAGCTGGATGATCGTGAGGAAGAATTCCGGCTGCAGCTGCAGGAAATGAGTACGCGTAAGTTGCAGGTGCAGGAGGATACGATTCGTTCGGAGACAGAGTCACGTCGCCGGGATCTGATTTCGAATTATGAATCGCACCGCGACCAATTGAATCGAAATGCGGCGGCACGCCTGCGAGAGCTGGAGGTTGCCGGGAAGGAGGCCACGGCGGCGATCAGAGCGCGTCTGCAGAACGAGCTGTGGGTTCTTCAATCGGTCTGCGACGAGAACCAGGAGGACACTCCTGTGCGTCAGGCGGAGCGGGCGAGGGGTGACTTTCAGGCGCAGCAGAAGTGGCTGGAGCAGCGATTTGCGGAGCTGGACGAACGTGTGCGACTGAGTGCGGAGTATCTGAATCAGTGTCATGCCGGCATGGATGCCGCGTTACCGTCGCCGGTTGTGGAGGCGAAGTCGCGGGACGCGGCGCGGGTTCAGGCGACGGAATTTGCGGACCGTGCGATGATCGCGGCAGCGGCGATCGACCATCCGTCGCTGCCGCAATGGATTCTGGGATGGCGGATTCTGGGCCTGGGATTGCTGGTGTTTCTGGTGATCTCGGTTTTTGTCACGATTGCCCGCGCCGATATTTCTCTGTTTCTGAACCCGTTGGCAGGTCGTCCTGACTGGCAGTGGCTGGGGGTCGCCAGTGGGATCGGGGGCGGGTTATCGTTTCTGACGGTGATGGTGCTGTTGAGTGTGGTGCAGAGTCGATTGCGGGGAGCATTTGAAGAGTTGCTGCAGTGTGTTTCGAATGCCCGGGCGCTATCTGAATTCTGGCAGGTCCGCAGTGGCGCGGAGTTGAAGAAGCTGGAGGCTGCAGCGGAGCGGTGGAGTGCGGACGTGCAGCTGCGTCGGGAGCAGCGGGCCGCGGGATTTGTGGAGTTGGCGGAGGCGGAGATCCTGGAACTGGAACAGTCCACTGACGATTCGCGAAAGCAGGAGCAGGAGTGGCTGAATCGGGAACTGGCGCTGCTTGGTGCGGAGCACAAGCAGCGTCTAACGCGACTGGAAACGGAGGAAGCTGAGCGACAGACGTCCAGTCGGCAGCGTCAGCACGAGGACGATCAGCGGGCGCTGCAAAGCAGTCTGGAGCAGCATCGCAGTCGTCGCCAGACGCTGTCGGTGGAACTGACCACGGTGGTGGCTCAGTGGAAGAGCGGTCTTTCGTCGGCGCGGCAGCTGGCTTCGGTTTCACGCGATGAGGCGTCAGTGTTTCCGGGTTGGGAGCGGATGAAGCAACTGCGGTGGGTGGTTCCCGGCGAGCTGCCGGGCGTCATTCCTGTGGGTGTCTTCTCTGCCGACTTCCCGGCACATCCGGACAGGGGGCTGATGGAGTCTGGGGAACATCAGCGCAGCGTGCGATTTGAGTTCCCTGCATTACTGCGATTTCCTGTGGATACCTCGATCGTGGTGCAGCACGATGTCGCTGGTCGTGAAGTGGCGCTGGACTTTATTCGCGCGATTCTGTTGCGGCTGCTGACCAGTGTCATTCCGGGGAGAATTCAATTCACGCTGATTGATCCGGCCGGGCTGGGGCAGAGTTTTTCGGCGATGATGCACCTGGCAGATTTTGATGAGCTGTTGATCAGCAATCGGATCTGGACGGATGCTGCCCAGATTCGGGATCGGCTGCAGAAGGTAACGGAACACATGGAGAGTGTGTTTCAGACCTATCTGCGCAGTGAATTCGAGACGATTGAGGAATACAACCGTGCGGCGGGCGAGGTTGCGGAGCCCTATCATTTTGTGGTGATTGCTGGTTTTCCGGCTGGGTTTACCGAGGAAGCGGCGAAGCATCTGACCGCGATTCTGACCAGTGGTCCGCGGTGTGGAGTGCATACGATTCTGGCATGGTCACCCGATCAGCCGCTGCCGAGAAATTTTCCTGCTGAGACTTTGCAGCAATGTGCTCGACAGTTTGTCGTTCGGCAGGAGCAGGTTCTGCCGAGGGGAATGTCGGTGGCGGGAGCGGGACGACTCGGAGATGCCAGCGTGGCGTCGGTCGATGACCTGCGGCAGCCCGGCGAACTTGCTGGTAAACCGGAGCAATCCAACGCAGTACGGTTTGCGGCGATGACGGCTCCGGACGCAGGCACCTACGTCAATCTGGTGCGATTGGTTGGCGAACAATCGCGGGACGCTCGACGGGTGGAAGTTTCCTTTTCCCGGATTGCGCCGCGTCCGGATGTCGTATGGGGTCTGAGCACAGCGGAGGGTGTTGATTTGCCGATTGGTCGAGCCGGTGCGGCGCGACTGCAGTATCTGAGGCTGGGGCGAGGAACCAGTCAGCACGTATTGATTGCCGGCAAGACGGGGTCGGGTAAGTCGACGCTGATGCACATCCTGGTGACGAATCTGGCCTTGTATTACAGCCCTGCGGAAATTGAGTTCTATCTGATTGACTTCAAGAAGGGTGTGGAATTCCGGACCTATGCCGCCTGCGGCCTGCCTCATGCCCGCGTGGTGGCGATTGAAAGTGACCGGGAGTTCGGGCTGAGCGTGCTGGAGCGGCTGGAGGAAATCCTGCAGGAACGTGGCGACATGTTTCGTGCGCGAGGTGTGCAGGATGTGCCGGCGTTTCGTCGTCAGTTTCCCGGGGAAGCTATGCCCCGTGTTTTGCTGATGATTGATGAGTTTCAGGAGTTCTTCACCTCAGAGGATCGGGTATCGGCGCGTGCAGCGCTGGTTCTGGATCGTCTGATTCGTCAGGGGCGTGCATTCGGGATCCACGTCATTCTGGGCTCACAGACACTGGGTGGGGCGTATTCGCTGGCACGCAGCACCCTCGGGCAGGTCGCCATACGAATTGCCTTGCAGTGCAGTGAGAGTGATGCGCATTTGATTCTGAGTGAGGACAATTCGGCCGCGCGACTGCTGACGCGTCCGGGTGAGGCGATCTACAACGATGCCAACGGCATGGTGGAAGGCAATCATCCGTTTCAGATTGCCTGGCTGGATGAGGAAAAACGTGAGGCACTGCTAAGTCCGCTACGGGCGCGTCCGGGTTTTGCTGCAGAGGGACGTGCGGCCATGGTGGTGTTTGAGGGCAATGTCGCGCCTCGGATTGAGCAGTGTGCAGAGATACAGAGTTGGATGAGTGCTGCAGATCCTGAGTTGGTGGGATCAGAGACGGAAATGCCGGTCTGGGTCGGCGCCCCGGTGGCGATTGCCGACCCGGTGTGTGTCAGGTTCCAACGCACCGGGGGCCAGAATCTGCTGATTGTCGGGCAGGAAAGCGATGTCGCTGACGCGCTACTTGCCAGCGCGGCCGGCAGTTGCTGTCTGTCGCATCGTCGTGGTTTGTCAGCAGACGTGACTGCCCAGTTGATCCTGCTGCACGATGGCCGTGATCGCGTCTCGTGGCAACGATTTTCCGAATCGGAATTTGCAGCCTGTGGGCATGGTTTTCAATTGTGCGACGCTGCGGAGACTGATGCGGTGGTGGAAGCGTTGTGGAATCGCATGACCGCTCGGGAAACTCAGGGGACTGCCGATGGGGAGGGCACGTTGCTTCTGGCGATTCGGAATCTGGGACAGTTTCGAACGCTGCGACGGGACGACGACGACTTCGGGCTGGGAAGTTTTGGTGCGGCGAAGGAGATGACGACGGCTTCACGTCTGGGGGAATTGATCAAAAAAGGACCACTGGTTGGCATCCATGTGTTGCTCTGGGCCGATACGTTTTCCAATGCTCTGAGGTGGCTGTCGACATCGTTGCTGCGTGAATTTGACTCACGGGTTGCGTTCCGCCTGAACCAAACGGATTCGGCCAGTCTGATCGACACACCGGCTGCTGCCGCACTCCCACCCGGGCGTGCGATTCTTTATCGGGATCAGACGGGTTCGGCGGAGCGTTTTCGTCCATTTGGCTGGCCCACAGGCGACTGGTTACGTGGTCTGAGCACTGGCGAAGTGATCCCTGGCGAACGGGTAGAGGCTGTGAGCCATGATCGCCTCGACAGATCGAAGTCCCCGTCGTCAGAGTTTTCGGACGACCTGCCGGACATCGATCAGTTGCTGATTGAGTAGGGGCTGATGGAATCGTGGCAGGCGGGCTGGCGAAGCGATGTGATTTCTGATGTCGATGGCGTTGCCGTGGGGATGCTGTTGGCAGGGCATCGCTGTAGAGGGGCATGAAGTGGGTTGGTGACTGCTTTTGCTGATGCTGTGTTTTCCTGACACTGGTGTTGTACGGTGCAGGGGCGATGGGTATGAGGCGGGAACGAAAAAAGCCGGAGGCTTGAGGCCGTCCGGCTTGAGGTTCGGGATTGATTTCTGTTGCAGACAGAGATCAGGATTTCGCCAGTTGTCGCAGCACGGTGTGCAGAATTCCGCCGTTTCGGTAGTAGACCACTTCGACGGGGGTATCGATCCGACAGGTGGTAACGAAGAGAATCACTTCGCCGTTCGGTTTGCGGGCCATGACTTCGACGGCCTGTCGGGGGGCCAATTTGTCATTGAGGCTGATGTCGAAGGTTTCGGTTCCATCCAGGCCGAGGGATTCCCGACTTTCGCCTTCGCGGAACTGCAATGGAAGGACTCCCATGCCGACGAGGTTTGAACGGTGGATGCGTTCGAAGCTGGTGGCAATCACGGCACGGATACCGAGGAGGTAGGTGCCCTTGGCAGCCCAGTCGCGGCTGGAGCCGGTTCCGTATTCGGCGCCGGCGAGAACGACGAGTGGGGTTCCTTCTTCGCGGTACTTCATGGCCGCGTCGTAGATTGAAGTTTGTTCACCGCTGGGGAAGTGTATGGCGACGCTGCCTTCGGTGCCCGGAGCGATCAGGTTTTTGAGGCGGATGTTGGCAAAGGTGCCTCGAGTCATGACTCGGTCATTACCGCGACGAGCGCCATACTGATTGAAGTCTTCGGGTTTGACGCCCTGAGCCTGCAGGTATTTTCCGGCGGGGCTGTTGGCCTTGATGGACCCGGCCGGGCTGATGTGGTCGGTGGTTGTGGAATCACCGACGGACACAAGGCAGCGGGCGGATTCGATGGATTGAATAGGGGCTGGTTCAGCGGGCATGTCTACAAAGAACGGAGGTTCCTGGACATAGGTGCTGTGTTCATCCCACTGGTAGAGGTCACCGGTGCTGCCGGTGATTTTCTGCCATTCCGGTGGTCCCTGCGTCGCCTGGCCGTACTGTTCAGTGAACATTTCGGGAGTCATGGATGCGGCGACGGTGTCAGCGATTTCCTGCTGGGACGGCCAGAGATCTCTGAGGTAAACGGGTTGTCCCTGAGGATCTGTGCCGATCGGCTGATTGACCAGGTCGATATCGACGGTTCCGGCGATGGCGTAGGCGACCACCAGCGGCGGGCTGGCAAGATAATTGGCCTTGACGAGTGGATTTACGCGGCCTTCGAAATTGCGATTTCCGGAAAGCACAGCGGCGGCGATCAGGTCACCGGATATGACCGCTTTGGCCACGGGTTCCGGGAGTGGACCGCTGTTACCGATGCAGGTTGTGCAACCGTAACCGACGGTCTGGAAGCCGAGTTCATCGAGGGGTTTATCAAGTCCGGCTTTGCGGAGGTATTCTGTGACGACGCGGCTTCCTGGCGCGAGGCTGCTTTTGACCCACGGTTTACGCTGCAGCCCGCGAGCGACGGCATTGCGGGCGACCAAGCCTGCGGCGAGCATGACGCTGGGATTGCTGGTGTTGGTACAGCTGGTGATGGCGGCGATCACCACAGCACCGTCGGTGATTTCGGAGGGGGACTGTGGGTCTTCGACTTTCACAGGTGCGGATGCCTGCGTTTTGCCGAAGGTCGGCATTGCCTTTTTCCACTCGGGCAGCATGTCTTTCAGCAGAATGCGGTCCTGTGGACGGCGTGGTCCGGCGAGTGACGGGACGACATCGGCGAGGTTCAGTTGCAGAGTGCTGGTGAAGCGAGGTTCAGGCGATGACGAGGTGCGGAACAGTCCCTGTTCCTTGTAGTAGCGTTCGACCAGATCGATGATGTGTTTGGGACGGCCGGTACGTTCGAGGTAGCGGAGCGTTTCGGCATCGACGGGGAAGAAGCCCATGGTGGCTCCGTACTCGGGGGCCATATTGGCCAGCGTAGCGCGGTCAGCGAGGCTGAGTGTATCGAGACCGGGGCCGTAGAATTCCACAAATTTGCCGACGACCTTATGAGCACGCAGCATCTGTGTGACGGTCAGGACAAGGTCCGTCGCGGTGGAACCTTCGGGCAGCTGGCCGGTGAGTCGGAATCCGACAACTTCCGGGGTGAGCATATAGATCGGTTGTCCGAGCATGACAGCTTCGGCTTCGATGCCGCCCACGCCCCAGCCAACGACTCCCAGACCATTGATCATGGTGGTGTGGCTGTCGGTTCCGACTAGGCTGTCGGGATACGCGACACCGTTGGTGGTCATGACGACGTTAGCGAGGTATTCGAGATTGACCTGATGCACGATACCGGTCGCTGGCGGAATGACGCGGAAGTTGTTGAACGCCTTCTGGCCCCAGCGGAGAAACTGGTAACGTTCGATGTTGCGTTCGAATTCGATTTCCACATTGCGCTGCAGGGCGAAGCGACTGGCAAACTCGTCAACCTGCACGCTGTGGTCAATGACGAGATCGCAGGGGACGAGCGGATTGATTTTCTTTGGATCGCCGCCCATGCGAACCATGGCACTGCGGAGAGCCGCCAGGTCAACGACGGCGGGGACGCCGGTGAAGTCCTGCAGCACGACGCGTCCCGGCTTGAAGGGAACTTCAATCTCGGCGGGCTTTGCGGCATTCCAGTTGGCGAGGTTATTGACGTCATCAGCCGTCACCACGAAGTTGTCGACGTTGCGCAGACAGGCTTCGAGCAGGACCCGGATGGAGTACGGAAGCGTTTCAATTTCTCCGATGCCGTCGTCGATCAGCTTTCGCAGGCGGAAATACCGGACATTTCCGGACGACGTGGACAACGTTGCTTCTGCACCGAACGGATTGGTTGGGCTCATATGCTGACTCAGGAAGTTCTGAAGAAAACGGGGAATTCGACCTGGGAAAGTTCGACCGGGTGAAGGACCAGCCCTGGGGAAGCCGAAGGCCTGGATCCAGCGTTCACTGACCCGCCATTCTAACATGAGAATTGCAACATTCGACGGAAAGCGGGTGCTTCTGCCGGAGCGGATTGTAGAAAACGGCAGATCTCCCGCAATTGCAGCGTATTGACCGGCAAACGAGCGAGAAAATCCCGGAAAATCGCGATGGAAAAGCCCGGTTTTTGATTGAAATTGGAGCGAGTACGCTGCTCTGGTCAGTTTGTGGGTCGTCAGATGGCGCGCTCGGCAGCTGTTCCCGTCGCTCCTCGACGACATCAGGGAATACCAAGAATGGGGCGAATCAGCAGCCATGTCCCGATCGTCAGAATCGGAATTCCCACAAGGTTCAGCAGCAGTCCCCTGCGAGCCATCTCCGTCGCCGGAATCCGACCGGTGCTGAAGACAATGGCGTTGGGCGGTGTACCCACCGGCAGCATGAATCCGGCGCTTGAGGCGAGGGTGGCTGGCACCAGCAGCATTCGTGGATCCAGCTGCAGGGGCGCGGCGAGTGCCAGCAGCGCGGGGAGGATGGCATTCACTGTGGCCACGTTGCTGGTCAGTTCTGTCAGCATTACCAGAATCAGGCAGATCACCGCCACGACGATCCAGGGTGGCTGATCACTGAGTGGTTCCTGCAGCGATTGTGCGATCCACTCAGCCAGTTTTGTGCTTTCAAACGCCGAGGCCAGAGCAAAGCCGCCGCCGAACAGCAGAATCATATCCCAGGGCAGACGAACAGCCGTGTTCCAGTCCATCAGGGGGATGGAACGCTCGGGGCGATTCTCCTGACCGGATGGCATCAGGAACATCAGCACGGACATGCCAATGGCGACGGTGGCATCGGAGATGGCTCCGCGTGCGGCCAGTTTTCCGGGTAGCTCAGGATCCACGCAGACCCATCCAATCAGACGGGCGAACCAGGCTTGCCAGCCGGCAAAGATCGTTATTTGTCCGATCACCAGAGGTTCACGCAGGATCCACAGGCATGCCGTGGCCAGAAAGATCCAGCTCATCCGGCGTTCGGCAACGGACATTGCTCCAAGGGCTCGCAGTCGCTGTGCCAGGACTTTGCGGAGCACGTCGTCCTGTGGGCCTGATCCCGGCAGCGTCCATATCAGGCTGAGTACGACGATGCCGAGATAGAAGAGCGCGAGTGGACCGCAGGCCAGCAGCCACTCGGAAAAGAAAATATCCGGGGCTTCGGGCATCTGCCGACGGTAGATCCCGATGGCCACACTGTTGGTCGGACTGCCTACCAGTGTGGCCATGCCACCCAGTGTGGATGCATACGCCAGCGCGAGCAGCAGCGGCACGGCCAGTTGCTGCGATCGGATGCGACCGGATTCCGCATCTTCCTCTTCAACGACTTTCAGCATCGCGAGGCCGATGGGCAGCATCATCATCGTCGTGGCTGTGTTACTGATCCACATGGAAAGAAAAAACGTCGCCAGGGAAAAACCCAGAACCATGCGACGAGGACTGACGCCGACCACTGACACGATCCCCAGGGCAATGCGACGATGCAGGTGCCATCTCTCAATTCCGAGGGCAATCAGCATGCCTCCCATGTACAGAAAAAGACTGTCCTCCATAAACGACTTGGCGGTGTCTTTTGCCGTTGCGATGCCCAGCAGCGGAAACAGGACCAGTGGCAGCAGACTGGTGGCCGCCATGGGAATAGCCTGCGTCATCCACAACCCCGCCATCAGCACGGCCACGGAGATCAGTCGATGGGCTTGCGCCGTCATTCCGTGCGGTGTGGGCAGGACCAACAGTACGATCGCAAGCAGTAGTAGTCCGGACAACAGCCAGTGTGCCGCGGGCCCCGATTGGGGCACGTCTTCGGAACACTCCACCGGATCATTTTTTTCTATGGGCACGGTATACTCCCGCCAATCACTGAGATTCCCGGATGACCTGAATGTCAATGTCCCGGATGGTTCTAAACTGCTTTTTCAAAAAACGACGAGTTGCAAAATCAACTCGAATCAGTCCCGAATCCCGATTTTGTCCGGAAATGGTTGCCCAGGGCTCGCATTTGCTGCGGGATCCGGGCGTGAGATGAGCGAACTGGGGGCAGGTGTTGCCGGCAGCATACAAGGTGCGCTCAGGTTTCTGAACAGGGAACCCCGCGGGATCCCTGCAGCCTGTACAGGTTCTGAGACACCGCGCTGTGCACGGGCAACCACGATTTTTCCGGGAATATTTGTCCGATTGATGAGATGGCTTTTCGACGCGCCCTGAAAAGACGGCAATTTCGGACAAACTTATCCTTTCCGTTAGAGCAGAGGCTGGAACGTAACGCTCGACACGACCAGTTTTTGGCAGCGATGTTGCTGTATAGGTTTTTTCGATGAACGAGGTTCTGCCGGCGTCTATTCGCATGCCTCCCGACTTCAGGTGTCAGTCAACCGCTACTTTGTGATGGTAGTCGGGGTGGATTCGGCTTCGGCTTGTTCCGCGTGACCTGCGGTCGTGAGTCTTCGCGTCCGAGCGGTGTTTTGTCGGGGATCGCGAAGAGCGCCTTGAAGGACACCCTTTTGACACATCGATGGGTCTCCTTTCGTTCATTCAGCCGGATTGCAGCCTGCCCCCAGCGTTCGCCGAGGGGCATTCTGCTGCGCCCGCTTCATCCGTCTCCGTCTGCCAGTGGGTGAATTGGCGACGCGGCCTGGAGCCGTGTCGCGATTTTGCCTGATGTGGCAGAAGTCCATTCCGTTGGGCCACCGTCGGCAAGTCGTGCTGGCAGTGACCAACTTGTTTCCCTTCAGAGTACCAGGAACAGCAGTCATGTCAGTGCAGAAAAGTCGGATCGCACGTCTTCTGAAAAGACTGATCGGTGACTCCGGAGAACAGCGGAGTTTTCGAAAACGTTTGCGTCCGTCTGCTGGTTTAGTGGAACGTCTGGAGCAACGGCAGTTGCTGGTGGGGGACATCAACGGACAGGTGTACAATGACGTCAACCGGAATGCCATCAATGACGCGGGCGATCGCAGCCTTGCCGGTTGGACGGTCTTCGTCGATGCCAATGCGGACAATCTGCTGAACGCCGGGGAACGCTTCACTACAACGGATCCGTCCGGGAAATACCTGATGACGGGACTTGTTGCTGGTTCCCGTCGTGTGGTTGTCGTGATGCAACCAGGTTATTCAACTCTTCCCGGGCGGACGAACGTTGTCACGGTGAACGTACGGGATCGCCGGACTGTGTCGGCGGATTTTCCGCTGGCCACAGCAGCGATCACGACCGGGCGAGTATCGGGAACGGTCTTTGAGGATCCCAACGAGAATGGGTTGAAGGATGCCGGCGATGGAGGCATTTCCGGCTGGACTATTTTTGCGGACACGAACCGCGACGGATTATTGACCACTGGTGAGCCCAGCACAGTGACAAATACTGACGGTGACTATGTGTTGCCGACGGTTCCTGCTGGTACTGTGGACATCTACCAGATCCCGGTGGGTGGATATCGCACGACGGCTGGCGGTCTGTTTCCGCTGCAGAATGCTCCGAACTTTCGTACGGTCAGTCTTGTTGCCGGCGGCAGCGGAACGGCGACATTTCCCAACTGGATTCCGCAGGTGGGAACGATTCAGGGAACGGTCTGGAATGACATGAACGGGGATGGATTGCGTGGGACAACAGAGGTCCCGCTGTCCGGTCAGACTGTTTACGTCGACCTGAATGCAAACGGCGTGCAGGATGCTGGTGAGCCGCAGCGACTGACCGACCCTGCCGGGAATTATTCTTTTGTGGACATCCGCACAGGTGTGTACCAGGTGGCGGAAATTCTGCCGGCTGGGTTTATCACGTCAGAAGGGCGTCCGCAATCAGTTTCAACCCTCGTTGTGCGTGCCGGCACGAGCGTAACAGACTTTTTCAATCTGCAGCCGCTGCTGGGATCGATTGCCGGAACATTGTGGAATGACGTTGATGGCAACGGCGTTTTCAGTGCCACGGAACTGCCGCTGTCCGGCTGGCCTGTTTACTTTGACCTGAACAACAATGCTGTTCCCGATGTGACGGAGCCGCAGACGGTCACCGCTGCAGATGGGACCTATGGTTTCAGTGGAGTGAGCTATGGCACTCGAACCCTGCGTGTTGTGTCGCCACCGAACTGGGGGATCACCAGTCCGGCTGCTGGCAGTCTGACGACCCGGTTGCTGAATGGCGAGAATCGCACGGGCGCGAACTTTGGTGCACGAGAACTGGTCGGAGTGATTCAGGGGGTTGTGTGGAATGACGACAACGGGGACGGAGTGCGGCAGACCGCGGAAACGGGGCTCCCCGGACAAACCGTGTATCTGGACACCAACTTCGATGGGATTCAGGATGCCGGCGAGCCGGTGGCCGTCACAGCGGCAAACGGTGCTTATTCGTTTACGCATATACCTACCGGTAACTGGCGAGTGACGGAGGTCGTCCCGACTGGCTGGATCTCCACGATCGGCAAAGCAACTTCTGTGACTGTGTCGGTTGGAGTCGGGACAACCTCAACGGCCGACTTTTTCAATCTTCAGCCGCGACTGGGTTCGGTCAGCGGCATCGTCTTCAACGATGTGAACTCCGACGGACTGCTGAACGGGACAGATGCCGCGCTGGAAGGGTGGCTGGTGTACGCCGACCTGAACGGCAATCGTGTTCCGGATGCGGGTGAACCGTCGGCGATTTCAGATCTGCTGGGGTCCTGGACGCTGCCAGGGCTGCCATATGGCAATACGAACATCCGTCAGGTGTCCCAGCCGGGATTCTCTGCCACAACATATCCCACCGGAGGCACGACATTTCTGCTGCTGAATGGCCAGGACCGCACGGGCGTGTCTTTTGGCAACCATGACCTGCAGCAGTTTGTCATCAACGGAACTGTGTTCAGTGACACGAATCTGAATGGTGTTCGCGATGCCGGCGAACGGGGGCTCAGTGGAGTCACATTATTTCTGGACACCAACAACAATGGTGTTGCTGACGTTGGGGAACCGACGACCGTCTCCATTTCGGACTATTATTTTACGCCTGCGGTGAACGAAGCCGGCAACTATACGTTTACTCATCTTGGTCACGGGACATACACGATTCGTGAGTTGGTCCCGGCCTCGATGGAGGCGACCCCGCTGGTGGCTCGCGTGCGTACCGTGACGCTGCCGTCGATCGTGCCGCCTGCCGCAGATTTCGCAAATGTCTTCCGGGCCAATGAAATTCACGGTGTCGTGTTCCACGATACGGATGACGATGCGATTCTGGATGTTTCTGAGTACGTGCGGCCGGGGGTCCCCGTCTACATCGACCTCGACCGGGACGACATCTGTGATCTCGGTGAACCGGAAACCACGACGGACCTTGATGGCGCCTACGGATTTGTCAATCTGACGCCCGGAGCCTACGTGGTTCGGGAGAAAACGCGGGCTCCGGGAGCATTCACGACGCCGCGAACGGGTGGCGGTATCCTGTGGCCAGCCGGGACCAGCCAGGCATCTCGCGGCAACGTGACACCGACCAGTCTGACGATGTCTCTGGGGGCGGGTGAAGCCTTTGCGCAGACGGTGAGTCTGACGTTGCCGGCGGCCGGTAGTTTGTCCACGATGGTGGACGTATTCCTGTTGTTTGATGACACGGGCAGCTTCACCGCTAACAGTCCGATCGTGCGTGCTGCTTTCCCGACAATCATCAGCACTCTGCAGGCATCGCTGCCGGGAGTGGATCTGGGATTCGGCGTGGGCCGTTTTGAGGAGTATGGTGCCTTTGCCGGAGAAACCGCGACCGGACGTCCTTTCACTCTGAATCACCCGATTGTGGAAAGCACGCGTCCCGGGTTTGCTGCTGCGATTCAGGCCGCACTGGATCGTACAACGCCCGGATTTGGTGGAGACGGTCCGGAAACAGATATCGAAGCTCTTTATCAACTGGTGACCGGACTGGGATTCGATGGCAACAACAACGGGAATACGTCCGAGAGCGGTCCGGCTGGTCCGGCGGCAACGCAGCTGAATCCCGGAGTCAGCGGCGACGTGCCCTCCTTTGCTTCGTTCCAGGCAGACGCTGTCGGTAATGTGCTGGCACCTGCCGGGACGATTGGAGGAGCTGGATTTCGGCCGGGTGCTCTGCCTGTAATTCTGACGGCTACGGACATCGGATTTGCCTACCAGCCGAAGGGCGAACTCGTCGTTAATGGTGTCGACGGTGTGTCGCTGCCTGTCACCGCGTTGACTCAGACGTCCCGAGCCACAACGCCGCAGGGCCGTGGCGCCGGTCTGCAGGAGACCGTGACCGGTCTGAATGCTCTGGGGGCCCTGGTGATTGGTCTGGGAACCAATGCCATCACGAACGTGGATCCTCGCCAGGGGCTTGAGTCGCTGGCCCGATTAACAGGGGCTGTGAATCGGTCCATAACGCCGATTGCCAATGGAACCCCGTCTCCGATTCTGCCGGGGGACCCGCTGTACTTCCAGATCACCACAGGATTTGGGGCCACTGTTGCGGATGGGGTGACCAACGCTATTCAGAACGCCGTGACCAACGTGGCGATGGACATCACGGTGCGGGCCTCGGATCCTCGGGTTGTGCTGGTGAATAACACGGGAATCATCCCCGCTGTGGGGGCGGGACAAACGGCAACATTCGACATT
The DNA here is from genome assembly GCA_903924405.1 of uncultured Planctomycetaceae bacterium. Classification (GTDB taxonomy): domain Bacteria; phylum Planctomycetota; class Planctomycetia; order Planctomycetales; family Planctomycetaceae; genus SXXK01. The sequence goes on from CAIYBH010000241.1 coordinate 23,795, forward strand.
CAGTTCATCGGTGATGGTCGACCAGCCCGATTCGACCTGCAGTTTGTTCGTGTCGGTACAGACGTCGTACTGGGCTCGATTCCCGTGGTCATGGGGACACCGATTGTCGGAGATGGCTACCAGTTTGATGACCTGCTTGACGGCGACATCCATCGCTCATCGCATTTCGGGCACTATGTGCCTAATGAGGCTCCTTCGTTTCTGGCAGGGCCCGATCTGACGGTCAACGAAGACGCGGGGGTTGTTGTTGTTCCCGCGTGGGCAACGGCGATAGCCGCGGGGCCGGCGACGGAATCACGACAGGCGGTCCGCTTTGTGGCCTCGAACAGTAATCCCGCCCTGTTTTCCACTCAGCCTTCTGTTGCGGCCGATGGTACGCTGACTTTCACCCCGGCTGCCAACGCCGCTGGAACGGCACTGGTGACCCTGTACCTGCAGGATGACGGGGGAATCGGGCCATTGGGTGTGGACAGCAGTCTGCCGGTCACATTCCTGATTTCCGTGTCCGCGGTGAATGACGTTCCGGTAGCCAGTGCCGACCAGTGGGAACTGCTGGAAAATACGACACTGACCGTCGCTGCTCCAGGTTTGCTGGCGAATGACACGGATGCTGATGGCGATGCCCTTGCGGCAGTTGCGATCGAACTACCGGCGCACGGCACGCTGGCATTGTCTGCAGATGGTTCGTTTGTATACACACCGACGCCCGGGTACTACGGCTCGGACTTCTTCACTTACAGTGCTGGAGATGGCTTTTCGGCGTCTGTTCCGGCGAGAGTCAGTCTGACGATCACCCACCTGAATCAGGTTCCCACGGTCGTGGACGACGCGTGGACGCTGCTGGAAGATACTCAGTTAACGGTGGCGACGCCCGGCGTGCTTGGAAATGACACGGACCCAAATGGCGATGTACTGGCAGTGCGACTGGCAACCGGGCCGGCGCATGGGACGCTGATCCTGAATGCGGATGGCTCGTTCCTTTATACCCCCGCAGCGGATTATTTCGGCACGGACACGTTTACCTATATCGTGAACGATGGTTTCGGGGATTCATTGCCGGGAACAGTGGTCCTGACGATCACGGGTGTGAATGACGCACCGATCGCTGTCGCTGATCGGTACACCATGGCCGAGGATGCAGTGCTGATCACTACCGGTGGCGGTGTCCTTGCCAACGATATCGACGTCGATGGGGACCCGCTCACAGCAGTGCGAGTGCTTGATCCGCTGCACGGTAACCTCGTTCTGAATGCGAACGGCAATTTCACCTACACCCCGGCCTTGAACTACTTCGGCGACGATGTTTTCACGTACTTTGTCAGTGATGGCCTGCTGAATTCGGCGACCGTGACCGTCAATCTTACCATCACTGCCGTTAATGACGCTCCACTGGGCACCGCAGACGCATACTCGCTTAACGAGGATACCTCGCTGAGTATTCTGGCGCCGGGACTACTGGCGAACGACTCCGATCCGGAAGGTAGCGTGATCACAGCCATTCGGCGTACCGGCCCGGCTCGAGGTACGCTGACGCTGAACGCGAATGGGGCGTTTACCTATGTGCCAGCCGCTAATTTCAGCGGGGCGGACAGTTTCACCTATTCAGTCAGTGATGGCCTGCTCGCTTCCGCTCCGATTACGGTCAGCCTGACGGTCGTTGCCGTCAATGATCTGCCGAACGCAGCAGACGATGCGTACTCCACCGACTGGAATACGCCACTGACGGTTGCTGCCAGTGGTGTGCTGCTCAATGATCGTGACGCGGATGGCGATCCGTTGACGGCACTGATTGCTGCGGCACCAGCCCACGGAACAGTGACGCTGAACGCAAATGGGTCCTTTGTCTATGTTCCTGCTACCAACTACAGCGGACCGGACAGTTTTCAGTACTTCGCGTTTGACGGGACTGGGAATTCCGCCGCTGCCGTCGTCTCGCTGACAGTGAATCCACCGCTGCTTGTGCCGAAGTTCTTTGTCGTTGATGCGACAAGTTCCAGCAACGTGCAGTATGCTGCAGATGGCACGCCCATCACCAGTACTCCCCTGAATCGTCTGAATACCATACCACGCGGTGTCGCGACTAATGCAACGGGAACCACATTCTGGGTGCTGGATTCCAGTGGGGATGTGTTCATCTATGATCGTGGTGGGCTGTTGCTGGGGCAATGGACACCTCTGAAGGTTGGAAAACCGGAGGGCATTACTGTCTGGGGCAACGACCTGTGGGTTGTCGATCCAACAGCAGATCGCGTTTACAGGTTCACTGGCGGCGCCTCTTTGCGAACGGGGCGGATCAACTTTACCTCTACGTTCCTGTTGAACCGGACCAATCTGAATGCGACGGACCTCGTGACTGACGGAACGCGAATCTGGGTGCTGGACGATACCCTCGCAACCGACCGTGTTTTCCGCTACTCGTCGGCAGGCGTGTTTCAGGGAAGCTGGACATTATCCCCGGTCGGACCAACTCCTTCCGGTATCACACTGGATCCGACAAACGTCAATCATCTCTGGGTAGTGGATTCCACAACCGATCGTGTTTACCAGTACGACGGGGCCACCGCTTTAACGGCAGGAGCGGGTACGACCTCCGTATCATTCCCGCTGGCGTCCAATAATCTGAACGCCACGGGGATCGCAGATCCGCGTATTGGTGTGACTGAGGTTCAGGTGACCACTCCGGTAGCGGCAAATGCGCCTCACGCTGCCGCACCCCGAATTCGGCGGAATGCACCGACGCGGTCAACGTCTGAACAAACGGTCTCGAGGGCCCCTGCCTCCGGCCTGCCCGTCGCAGAGACGGCTGTCTCGGCTGAGCCTGACCCGTTTGTTGGGCCCGTTGCTCCCAAATCCACAAAGGTTCAGGGACGCAGCAATACCCCATTCACAGGGCTTCCTCGTTCGACGGACGCGAGCTCGAAGGACCTGGATGACCTGTTCGCTACCGGTACGCTCCTGGCCGCATTGGACGCGCCGCCAGTACGCTGATCATCTCGGTGCTGAGACGTCCGTTCAGACAGATGGGGACAATTCGCGTCGAGTGCTGCTTCTACTGAAGTACACTCGACGCGATTCTTCCTGTCTTCCTGAAGGGGTGATCCTGCGACCGCCGTTGCAAGTCGGCAAAATGCTTGACTGCAGCAGCTGGGCGAGCGCGATCGGCGGGGCAGACGCATGAGGTCGCCAGATGCTATGACAGACCGCTTCTACCGAGTGGCACCGGAGGTCTTCTGGTGTCACTGTTCAGGCCTTGTCGCTCGAATCTCCCTTGTCGGGTTTGGCATTCATGGAAGGCCGAGGCGCGCCCTTTTCCCGGATGGCTTTCGGGTCATCCAGTGCCGGTGGGAATCCATTCAGCTGCCTCCAGACCTCAAACCACAGCGGGACCTGCTCGAGGAGCACCCAGCCGTTGGCACGGACACCCTGTCGCAGGTAGCGGTCTTCAGGCCATTCCATCAGATCTTTGGGGTCGGGCAGAACCTGGCAGCGAAATTTTCCCTTGCCGTCGTCGACCATATCGACAGAGGCGACGGTGCCACCGAAGGTGCCTACGGCGACTGACGGCCATCCGGCAAACTGAATGGCCGGCCAGCCTTCAAACTGCAGACGGACGTGATCACCGGGATTCACCAGTGGCGCGTCGTTGCCATCCAGCCAGATCTGGACGGCTCGATCTTTCGTGTCCGGAACAATACGGCAGATGGGGTCACCTTTTTTCACCAGTTGCGTGCCGATATTCGGACTGATCTCGACGAGAAAGCCGTCGAATGGTGCGAGCACAATCTGCGTGCTCTGGCGAGCGACTTTGGACTGCATCTCCAGTCGCTCCTTTTCCATCTTTGCGACTTCAGACCGCGCTTTATCGAGAGCGCCCTCGTAGTAACTGACGTCGGCCATGGCTTTCTGGATGTAGGCGAGGCGATCATTCTGCTTCCCTTCAAGATCAGATCGGGACGCCGCGAAGTTTGCCGTTTCCTCCCGAACCTTCGCCTGGGACTCCATCAGTTTTCGTTCGGCTTCCTGAAATTTTTCCAGAGAGATGTTCTGTTGTTCGTAGAGGTTTCGAGCGCGTTCAAAGGCCGCCTGCAGCTGGGGGATTGCCGCAGAGGCCAGTGAGAGCTTCTGTTCGGCCGCGGAGACCTTTTCCATGGCGGCCTGCACGTAGGCATCCTGGGCTCTGGTGATCTGTACGGAAACTTCCCGGTAAGCGGTGAGCTGTCCCTGAGTCGCTTCCACGATCTTCTTGGATGCTTCCAGCATCACGGAGGTGTTTTCCAGCTGCCCTTCCAGTCGCGTGGAGTATTCGGCGTCGAGGTCCCGGATTTCGGCAAGAAACTCGCCGCGACTCACGCGGGCATTTTCCAGAAGTTCTTCATTCCAGCGAACGATCCGTCCTTCAATCGTTGCTTCCAGCACCTGCTGACGCTCACGGGGAGCGTAAGCGACCACATAGCCGGCTCCAGTGACGGTCTGCTGCCACGGAGCAAAACACATGACGATTGTGGTCAGTCCGAGCATCACCAGCAGCAACCACGCCGTGCGTCGCGCGAATCGAGACGAGCGCGTCAGTTGCAGGGATGGCATCATGGCGCCACTGACGGAGGAGGGGGTCAGGTTTGAACGCCTGCGTGAACCTGCGAACAGGAATTCCCCCGAGGTTGGTTCCTGAATTGTTTCTGCAGACATCATTGAGCTCCTTTTGAGACCGAACCTTTCGGTGCGATTTCTTTCCTGCCAGTTCCGTGCCTGATCGAGTTGTCTCAGCAACATCCCGGCCACGCAAGTTGACACTTTGAACCATTTGCTGCAGGTTGGATCGGCGACTACTGCCCGCTCCGAACCCGCATATGAAAGACATTCTTTTCGTAAACTCTGGAAATGTGACCTTCGTGTTGGCGACCTGAGTTTCAGAACACTCAGTCCTGGCATTCTGCGTCAGGTCACAAGTTGATCTGCGACATGGGATGCCGGAATGGACAGTTCCTGTGTCATCAGTTTTTTCAGATGTCGACGGGAAGTCAGCAGAACAATCGTCCATGGGTGGTCTGCGGAATTGATCCGTCGAATCACATCTTCCGACTGCTCATCAGGAAGTGCGTCCAGCACGTCGTCGATCAGAATAATCTCAGGTCGCCCCGCGATAGCCCTGGCGACCATCAATCTTCGACACTGGCCCGGTGTCAAAGGAGCGCCCGTCGCGGAGAGTGGTGCGTTCAGTCCCTCGGGCAGCGCCTGAACACAGGGCATCAACCCGACCACCTCAAGCGCGTTGCGAACGTCGGCAATGGAAACATCTGATCGTTCGAGATGCACATTTTCGGCGATGGTTCCGTCAAACAGTTCGACGTCGCGCACCATGACCACACGTCGCCGCAGAACCTCAGGACGCAGATCGTGCGGATCAATTCCGTTCAGACTGATCATCCCGGAATCGGGTTCCCGAAGGCCAAACAGAATGTCCAGCACCAGACTGCCGGCGCCGGACCCATTGTCGGACAGTGCGACTCGATCGCCCGGCCTGAAGTCGAAGGAGATTGGCGGAAGTTCCGTGGCGAGATGGTGCCCGCGAACACTGATATTCCGCGCCTGAAATCCGGAGCCCGCTGGCAGGGTCAACAGACCATCAGCACGCTCCACCTCCAGATCAAGCAGGTGGCCGATCTTGTCCACAGAAGTCAGCAGGTCATAGAAGCTTTCCATGTGCTTACTCATTTTGGCGAATGAGTCCACCACAATGGCAACAATCAATTCTGCCGCAACAAGTTGTCCCAGCGACAGTTGTCCGGTGATGACCAGCCAGCCACCAATCGTCAACAAGCCGGTGCTGGCGATGGCCTGTATCAGCAGGATGGCCACCAGTTGCCGCATCAGAACTTTGAAGTGTTTTGTTCGTGCCGCCAGATAATTGAAAATCAGCTGGTCGGACCGTTCGAGTGCAAATTCTGCTGCACCATCGTAACGAAACGTGTTTCGACAGCGGGCCAGGTCCTGCAGCCAGGCGGCCATTGCGTATTTGCATTTGGATTCACGGATACTGGAATACAGAGCGCCGCGTCCCAGCAGATACACAATTGCCATCAACAGAATCAGTACGAAGTCGAATGCCAGCAACCACGGGTGGTAAAAGGCCAGCACGGTCATCCCGACAACCATGTTGAGGATTAGCGAGACCCCGTCCAGCAATAATCCCGCGACCGTTTTCTGCACAGTCACCACGTCGAAAAAACGATTGACCAGTTCCGGAGGATAGGCCCCATGGAAGGCATCTATCCGAGTGCGTGGCAGACGCCATGACAATTCTGCCGCCAGCCGGGCAAACAACCGTCGCTGCACAATCTCCACCACCCAGGTCTGCATCGCCTTCAGAGCGGCCTTGAACAACAGGAAGGCCAGCAGCATCATGGACAACACCAGCACCGGCTGCACCACGCGACCAAAGGCCACTGTGCTGACCAACGCCTCCACCGCGAGGGGCGTTGTCATGCTCAGAACACCCGACACCAGCGCGAAGATCACCACGACTCGCAGGTCACTCCACTCCGCGCGCATCAGACGGAACAGACGCCCCATCGGAGTGGAATGTACTTCGGTGTCGTGCGAGCCGTCGTGGGAGTTCACCGTTGTTGGCTCGATGATCACACAGCGTTGCAGGCCGGAGAATCCATCCGCTGATAACTGTCTGCAGGCGGCTCGCGGACGCAGACGCTGCACCGGGGCCTTTCCACGAGGCTGATACAGCCGAACCGTGCGGCTGTCATTTTCTGTGATTCCGCGCCAGCCACGGCTTTGCTGAGACCGCAGCACGATCATGGCACCATCTCGCGCCAGTCGTACTAACTCATCCTGTTCCACATCAGCAATGCGACAGACGAAGCCCAGACTGCGAGCTGTTTCGACAACCCAGCGGTTCCACGAGGAATCAGGACTCTCGCGCACCAGCTTCAATGCTTCATCCACAGCACGCCGGATCTGCGAGCGATCTGCGTGCACGCCCTGCCGCATCGTGAGCTCTTCGAAGATCCATGACAGATCTGTCAGGTCTGATTCCATGGCCAGTGTCTCCGACAACATGCTCCCGCTTTCCTGTACATTTGCAGCTGTAGTTCATCAGCACAGAAGTTCTGTTCGCTGCCCGTTCCTTCGCCTGTTTGTCACAGGGTGATACGATACTGCCTCAGAAACCGGAAGTCGCCATGCCTTTTCTCCGGAACTGATGCATACCTCTGATTCAGGTCGCGTTAGCATCCATCTCGCTTGCCCCACCCGCTTCTTACCACCCGCATTCGTCGATGACCCTCTGTGAAATACCTCCGATAAGGCAGTGCAGTCAGACGGCCTGCTCTACCACACTTCGATCGACTGACTCAACGCCAGACTCCAGCTGAAAAATCTAGACGTAACAGGCGATTTTTCACGCGGAATCCTGTGGATTCGACGCCAAAACGCGGAATTCGAGGCAGCGACCACGCAGTCAGGCAACACTTGCGGCTTCCGCTGAACTAATGCATTGGTTTTTTCGATGTTTTGAGCCGATTTTCTGGTGGTATTTCCGATTTGCACCACCAACTGAAACCAAGTGCTTACGCAAAACGATATACCCGGTGGAACCCGGGGTGTCGAAGTTGTGGCAAGCTGGAAATTTCGGGGCCGGCCTGTTGTCAAGGGGTGTCAGCGTGTCGAATGCGACGGTGAAAACAGAGCACGCTCGTTTCGACGGAGCGAAACGCGACTGTCTGTGGATGCAGCACTGTGTGGCCATCCTGAGGCCGCAAGACCACGGTTAAGGGACCACGCGTTGGGGCGTCAGGTGCTGGTTCCGGCATCAAGGGCCTGTCGCAGGTCCGCAATCAGATCCGCACAATGTTCCAGCCCCACCGAGACGCGCACGGTCTTCTCTGTGATCCCGGCGGCAGCCCGTGCTTCCGGAGTCATGGACGCGTGGCTCATTGTGACCGGGAACGAGATCAGCGACTCGATACCACCGAGCGACTCGGCGACATCGAACAAGCGCGTCTTCATGCAGACGCGTTCTGCCACGCTGCGTCCATCCCGAGTATCGAAGGCCAGCATGGCCCCAAAGCCTCGCTGCTGCTGACGAGCGAGCTGATGCTGGGGATGAGATTCCAGCCCGGGATAGTACACTCGTTCAATCAGCGGGTGGGCTTCCAGAAAGCGCGCGATCTCCAGAGCAGACGCCTGTTGTGCTTCCATCCGGCAACCTAGTGTCTTGAGACCGCGCAACACGAGCCATGCATCAAACGGAGAGCACGACAACCCCAGCGCGTTACAGATCCAGGCAACGCGTTTCGCGGTTTCTGCAGTTCGCGAGATCACGCAGCCACCGACCACGTCCGAATGACCGTTGATGTACTTCGTCGTTGAATGCATGACAATGTCCACACCAAAATCCAGTGGACGCTGAAGATATGGTGACAGAAAGGTGTTGTCACAGATCGTCATGACATTGTGCTGCCGCGCCAATGCGACCACCGCGGCAATGTCAATCACTTTCAGCAGCGGATTGCTGGGCGTTTCAATCCAGATCACTCGGGTTTCCGGACGAAATGCTGCCTGGATCTGTTCCGGCTTCGTCATGTCCACAAACGTGAAGGACAATCCTTTTTCACTGAGGTATCGATCAAACAGGCGAAAGGTTCCGCCGTACAGGTCCGCGGGAGCAATCACGTGATCGCCGGGTGAAAACAGGGCCATGGCACAATGAACGGCGGACATGCCTGTGGATGTCGCTACGCATCCGGCGCCGCCTTCCAGAGCTGCCAGGTTTTCTTCCAGCGCCTTGCGAGTTGGATTGCCCGAGCGTGTGTAGTCGTAGCCGGAATGACTTTCCAGCGAGTTCCAGTAGAAGGTGGACGTGGGATAGATCGGCGTCGTCACACTGTTGTACTGCTGATCCTTGTGCACTCCACCATGAACACACATCGTTTCAAAATGAAGATCCGAAGGCAGTTCTGAAGCCATAATCCGCATCCAATTCCTGGCTGGTTCCCGGGCAGACCACTGATGACACGAAGGTCACCGGTCCGCAGGCAACACTCCGCACACTCGCTGCCCGGATTCTCACCACCCGACGTCAGAATACAAGGAACTCACCCGGATCTTATTGCTGACGTTCCCGGGACTGGTGGCGCTACCTGCCGTTCGTCACACCGCCGGACGCAAAATCCGCAGCAGAGGTGTCGTCGGATGAATAACGATGTGTAGTCGTTTTGATGTCGTTTGGGTTAGATGGTTTCTGGCGTCTTGCGGAAATTCAAATTTCTTAAGTCTTTTGATGGCAATGGTTTGTGGTTGAATTGCAGTGTGGGAGCGAGCGTTTGGAACAGCAGTTGTTCCTGTGGAATCGTATTCGAGCCCGAAAGGATTCGAGTCGGAGTGATCCGGAAGTGTCCCGGTCGGAGGTGGTGGCAGCAGCGTTCGGAAATTGCCAGTCACGGAGCAATGTCTGGAGGATTGTTGTCCGCTGCTGTCGCCATCTCGATCGGCCGGATCTCTTTTTCCCCTGTCCATTCAACAAGATGGAGAACGGCAATGAAACGGATAATGATCGCACTTGTTCTGATCAGCAGCATGGCAGCGACCTGTACGGCATCGCGAGCGGATGATGATCACCACCACCACCATGGACGCCGGCAGTCCAGTGTAGGACTGTCTTTCAGCTTCGGCAGCGGCGGTGATCGCTTCAGCGCGTCGTATGGACGCGGCGATTTCGGGCGTCGGGACTTTGGACGAGATTCATTCCGCCACAGTTCTCATGGCCATTACGGGTCACCGTATGGTCATGGCGGCTTTGGTGGTCCTGTGTACTCGCCATACCCCGTGTATTCGGTTCCCGTCTATCATTCGGGATTCTATTCGGTCCCCGTGTACGGTGGCAGTTATGGCCGTCACCATGGCCGTCGTTATTGTGACTGATCTCGACGAGGAGACGCGGGCGGTCATGAACTGACGCTGACCATGCCGGGCAGGGAGGCTTTGAGAGGGCAATGATTCCGCTGGATCACTGAGCATTTTCAGTGATCTGGCGTTCAGAAAAGGGGTCAGGAACCAATAGTGCGGAGCACCCTGCGGGCC
>CAIYBH010000242.1 GCA_903924405.1 uncultured Planctomycetaceae bacterium
CACACGAGGAGTTGGGCGGCACAAATCGGCGTAAATCGCAATTTGCGAGACACTTGTGGCGTGTCGCAACAGATGGCTGGCCCCGTTTTCATCGGGAGGGCGAAGTTCCATCTGAGCCGCAAAACACACTCCGTTTGTCATGGCCGTGCTCCCATCCCGCTCCGTCACCGTCGCGGCTCGCAACAACGTCCACACGCGAGGAGTTGGGCGGAACAAATCGGCGTAAATCGCAATTTGCGAGACACTTGTGGCGTGCCGCAACAGATGGCTGGCCCCGTTTTCGGCCCCCCGTTTTCTGCCGCCCCGTTTTCTGCCCCGCGGGATAAATTCGAGCTGGATTTGTGTTGAAAAGACATGAACACGGAGAAGCACTCATGGGCGAACGAATTCAAGCACGAGTCCACCAGCACTTACTGGCCCCCGCTGAGCAGGTCTACGATGCGTGGCTCGACCCGCAGCAGGTTCGCCACTGGCTGGCGGCAGCGTTGAAAAGCTTTGGCCTGAGTGGCGAGATTCACCGGGTCGAGATCGATTCGCGCGTGGGTGGAAAATTCCTCTTTTCCGACCTGCGCGATGGTCGTGAAGCACGGCACTGGGGCACCTGGCTCGAACTCGTCCGCCCAAACAAGCTCGTTTTTACCTGGATCGTCTCGGAAAGCGAAGAGGCAAATCCGTCGATCGTGACCCTGGCCATTCAATCGAGCGATAACGATTGCGATGTGACCCTTGTTCAAGAGATGGATGAATCGTGGCGCGACTACCTACCACAAACCGAGGCCGGGTGGGCTCGCATGCTGCAGCAGATTGAGAGCTGCTGGCTCAATGATCGGGAATTGGTTCACGCAGAACAGGTCGATCCCCATTAGCGACGCATGAACCCGAACTTCCAACACGCGAGGTTCATCGGGGCCGTCGCTGGTTTCGCTGGACAAGCCACCGGGTTTCCAGCACATTCCTCCGTTGCCATCAGCTGGCAGACAGCGGGGCGACGAGCCGAACCGCAGCAGCATCGTGCCCGCAGGGCTGCCGAACAGGCCCTGGAAATCAACAGGAACATGTCATCGCAATCCAGAGGGACCGCATCGTCGTGACTTGCTATTCGACCTCATCACCTGCCACAGGCACGAAAACACTGATGCGGGCAGTCGTCTCTGCATGCGTGTTTGTCATCTGCGGCACCGCGCGAACCCCACCTGCGTTTGCCCAGGCAACTCCCGCGAACGCCATCGAAATTCACGATGGATTTGTTGTGGAACGAATCTACTCTGTTCCGCGCGAGAAGGGCTCCTGGGTGGCCATGTGCTTCGATGATCAAGGACGGATCTACGCGTCGGATCAGGGCCAGAGGCTCTTCCGGATCACGCCGACAGGCACTGGTCAATCGTCCGAGTGCACCGTCGAACTGGTCTCAGACCAATGGGGGTTCTCGCAGGGCATGACCTTTCTGAATGGCTCGCTCTATGTGATCCAGCACGGGGACCATTCGGAATCGAATTTCCGACCGGATGTGTTGTTGCGAATCAAAGACACCAACGCCGACGACAAGCTTGACACGGCCGAGCGGCTCATTGAGTTTCCTCGCGTCACAGGGGATGCTGCCAACTGGGTCGAACACAGTCTGCATGCCGTGATACCAGGGCCGGACGGACAGTCGCTGTACATTGTCAGTGGAGATCGCAACGGGCTGCCGTGTGATAACATTCGCACTCCGAAACACTGGAATCGAGACAGTTGGGATTTTCAGTACACACAGCAACCGTATTCCGGTGGCTGGGTCATGCGTACGGATCTGAATGGGCAAAATCCTGAAGTCCTGTGCATGGGATTAAGAAACAGTTACGACCTTGCCTTCAACCGCAGCGGTGATCTGTTCACGTACGACAGTGACCTCGAAAACGACTTTGGCCTGCCCAACTATCGCCCCACAGCGATTCGGCAGGTGCTGAGTGGTACGGACAGCGGCTGGCATGGTAGAGCGGGCGAAATGCTCTGGAGCTGGACGTCCGCCTGGGAAGATATTCAGCCTCCTCTCAGGAATATCGGGCCCGGATCACCGACCGGAATCTGCTTTGGATACGGCGCGAAATTTCCTGCCCGATTTCAGAACGCTCTGTTTGCGTGTGACTGGAGCTATGGGCGCATGTTTGCCGTCCAGTTGACGCCTTCAGGGGCTTCCTATCTGGCGGAACCGGAGCCGTTCCTCAGTGCGCAGGGGCTTCCAATCGCCGATGTCGCCGTCTCACCACACGATGGTGCACTGTATTTCCTGACCGGCGGCCGTGGCACTCAATCGGGCCTCTATCGAGTGACGTACGCCGGAACGGAAAGCATTGTGGCCGCATCGCC
>CAIYBH010000243.1 GCA_903924405.1 uncultured Planctomycetaceae bacterium
CCCAGTCACTTCGTTCCGGGTCCGCGAGCCCACTGTTGTTGTTGCTGTCGATATCAAGGTCTACGTCCCATGCAGAGAACTTGACTGAATCGAAGGTGCGAATAGCAGTATCGAGAGCGACATCCCTCCACTGCAAACTGATTGCGCCGTCACCGCGGGCAATCGCTTCCACTCGAAACTCAACCGTGGCCCCGGTGCTGAGGGTGAAGGAATCCTTCGTTGTAATCGGTACCCACTTCAACTGGAGCGGCGGAGTCTGGGCAATTCCCTGGTAGATTCGGACAACGGCAGGATCATGGGAAATCGAGAACCTCATGAGTCGGTTCTCCTTTTCCATGTCGTTTCCACTCAGCAGATGTGAGGTGACCTGCATGTTCAGGACGTCATCTTCTGCCGAAGCAAAACCCGGGGCACCATTGCGGTAGTAGACCCTGTCCTGAACGTTCTGCTTTGCATCGAAGTCTGAGTTAACAAAGATCGTCGCCCCTGGCGTGTCTTCAGCAGTCTCTGCCAGCATCGTTTTGCGGTCTTCCGCAGAGGCGATGTCGATGTCGGCGGTTTTGTCGAAGATCGTGGCGCTGACGGAGGGCTCGGTGCCGGGTTCATACTGACCGGTTGTCGAACGAGTCACTGTGGGTGTGCAGATTTCGTCAGCTTCGAATTCCGAATCCATGTTGGTCACCAGCTTGAACTGAACGGTCTCCTGACCGGACGGAATGGTGATGGTGACTGAGGGAGTTCCGGTGCCAAATGGATCCGGTTCAATTGGTTCGCGGTTCACGTCAGTGATCCGGTAATCCACTCCCGGAGTCGCCGTGCCGTGGAGTTCCACACGAACGGCCAGCGCTCGCTGCAGGTCCCCACCGGTTCGCTTGAGACTGAACACGGCCTCGTCCAGGCGACTGATGGAATAGGGTCCCTCAAGGGCATCCTTGTCTGAGGAGGAGATGTTGACTTTCGAGAAGCCTCCTGGACCAGGACCTCCCCCGGTACCACCGCCACCACCGCCTGTTGTGCCGCCGCCTCCGGTTGTGCCACCACCCCAGCCGCCGCCCCAGCCAGCGGGTGGAAGGTCAGCAATGCCGGGGCCACCGCCCTGCCCACTCGCAGGTGGCATCAGCAACCAATTGCCTCCTGAAGACAAATTCTGCATGAGTCCGCCCCAGACAGCCCCCGCTCCTTCGTCAAACAAATCCTCCGTCTGCCCCGCGGCAATGCCCGGCGAGGCCGTTACCCCGGCGGCGAGCACAACTCCACCAGCCCCTCCGGGTTCACCCACCCGTGAATTATCCCCGTAAGGAGTGAGGGCGGTCAAATCGGAAGTCGTGTTTGTCGCTGACATTAGTTGACGCGATTCCAATGATTGCACTTCCACCGTTTTTGCGGCTCCTGCGGTCCAGACACTGGATCGCCGTTTTGGTCCGGCAATCCCAAGTCCCCCAAACAGAGCGGTCACCCATTTCATCACAGTCATACGGCACCTCCGGAGAAAAGAAAACAACAACCAAGGTGCATATGAAATAAACCCACCAGGGCGACATTGCAATACCTACCTCACAATTTGAAACATCACGTAAAAATACTCGCAGAAATTGACGAAACGACGAAAACCGGCAACGCAGCGCTGCAGATTTGCGACAGCCGTTGCCCTGTTGGCACAAAAAGCGTAAATGTTAGATAACAAAACGCCACAACGGGTGTTCTCACATACCCCGCTAGTCTTCGCCGTGGTGGCTCGTGAACGTTTTCCAATAAAACGTCCACGCGAGATCTGTCGCAAATGTTTCACTCATTACCGTGGTCTGTGGGTCCCCGGAGTCGGCCGTGCTCCGATTCGCCGAAAATCTGCACCGGTCTGCCCATCACCGGCAAACTCCGGGAACATTTGAACAGGCGAAAAAAACAGTGGATCCCGGTGATGCACCAACGCGCCGGCCATAGTTCACCGGAGATTGCGAATTCCGGCAAACTGGCAGGTTGCGGAGTTCAGGTAAGCCGTTAGGATTCTCCGCCGCGATCTGTGACGGCTGGCGCAGAGTGTTTTCGCGACAGCCTGTCAGAAAATCACCGGCCCACCGGGGGATTTTCCGGTGCTCACTGCAGATTGTTAGCCGAATCAACGGGGACAATCCGTTCTCGGTATTTCCGATCAGGTGGTGGGCAGAGCCTGGCCCGCTGGTGTTCCAGTTCGATTCCCATCTTCTTCCGGTATGCAACTGCCCATGCCGCTGATCAAAACCAAAGATGCTCTCAGGACATTCCTGCTGACCTCGCGACTGCTTAGTCTTCAGGACTGGTCACGAGTCCAGGGCGAGCTGGAAGGGCTGACCGATCCCGGGGCCATTCTGCAGCTTCTGGAACGTCGTCAACTTCTGACATCGCTGCAGACAAGTCGGATTCTGAAGGGTGAAACAGAAGGTCTGGTACTGGGCCGCTACAAGCTGCTGTACCGCAATGCCTCGGGCAGCTTCGCGCGGGTCTTTCGCGCCGCCAATATCGAAACAGGGCAGATGGTCGCTCTGAAGCTGTTGCGCGAGCGATGGGCGGACGATGCTCGTGCGGTCGCGGGTTTCGAGCGTGAAGCTCGGATTTGTCAGAAGTTCGATCACCCGAACGTGGTGCCGATTTTCGAAATTGCCACGGAGGGGCGGTTTCATTACTTCACCATGGAATTTGTAGAAGGCGGCAATCTGCGGGACTTTCTGAAGATCCGCAAGTCCCTCAATCCGCTCGAAGCCACGCGTTGCCTGCTGCACATTTGCCTTGGGCTTGAATATGCTTTGACACAGGGGGCAACTCATCGGGACCTGAAGCTCACCAACGTGCTGATGAGTAGTAGTGGAGTGGCCAAGCTGGTGGATTTTGGACTGGCGGGCGCCGAATCACCAACTCAGGCGGGAGCCAGCGAAGACATCCAGCGGGCCCTTGAGTATGCCTCGCTGGAACGTGGTACCAACGCGCCTCGCAATGATCCTCGCAGCGACTTGTTTTTTGCCGGCGCCATTTACTATGAACTGCTAACGGGTGAAGGGCCGTGGGAACGCACTCGGGATCGGGAAGAGCGATTATTGCTTAGTCGTTACACGAACACTCGATCACTGCAATCCATCAATCCGGACCTGCCAGCGCAGGCCGTGCGTGTTTGCGAACGGCTGATGCAGGTCAGTCCCTCGGCGCGGTACCAGACGGCCTCAGAAGCCGTGCATGATTTGCGCGCGGTGCTTGGGTCTCTGGGAGAACCTCAGACCACCAGTCATGGCAATCAGGCGCCATTGAAAATCGAAATCAAACCCGACTTTCGATTGCTGGTGGTGGACAGCCAGAAAAAGCGTTGTGAGGTGGTGCGGGAGTACTTTGAGAAGCATGGCTTCCAGGTGGCCTTCATGGCTTCCGCCGCGAACGCTCTGCAGAAGCTGAAATCAGCACCTCCGGACGGCATTCTGTTTCTGGCCGATACCATGCCTGCAGAAGTGCTGGAACTCTTCCCGCAGGTGCAGGCCTGGGCAAGGTCTCAGAAAGTCCCCTGTCTGGCAGTGTTTGCCACAGCCGATGCCGAAGCGGTGCGAAAGAAGATCGCATCGACGCGTTACGGTGCCACCATGTTTCAGCCCGCAACTCTGCGAGATATTCGCACGCACTTCGAAGATATCGGCGCGGTGACGAAACACTGAACAGCTGCAGCCGGACGCATCCCTCCGCGGTCGCTCGATGATCGCAACTGCTGCCTGCTGAGGTAACACGCGGGAGAGCGAATTGACAGCCGACGAGGCCTTATCACGCCCGATGTTCAGAGACCTGAACATCCCGAATCTCAGGTCGAATTGAACGAGTCCTGCGGGATGGTTCAGCGAGGATAGGGGAAAGCCCTCACGATCGCATGGGATCGGCACAGAGGTGAAACGAACAGAAGTCTCCAGACTTCAGCCAAAGTCAAACAAGGCACTCTGATTTCGCCAAAATCGTCGAGGTTGTAACGATTGGGCAGACCGGGAATGATCGGAAGGATTTTACATCCACCAGAGTGCCCGAAAAGTCCTCGCAGCCCTCCCGAAGTCTGACGCAGTTTCGCGTCCCGATGCCGCTGAAACCGTGCTGCGACAACCGAACGTTGACACCCCCTGAGACCGCTTGTAGAGTCGACCACGTCATCTGTGCAGCACATCTGCAGGGAACCACCACCGGGTGAAGCCTGTAGCCGTGCTGTTAACTGATGTGAACACGGAACGCGACTCTTAAGATGCATCGGAAACACCGGTGTCCGGGATTCAGACAGACAACTCATCCGCAGCAAAAACCGGCCGCGGACGGCGTTGGTTCTGGTTTGTCGGCAGCTGCGGATTGTTCTCGGCTCTGACACTCGGATTTTCTGACGATCGCGTCCCGTGGATGATCTCGCGAAAAGTCGCGGAAGGGTTGACTGTGTCACGAACACAGGCGGTCCCTGAAGTGACATGGTCAGCCGAGACCCCCGAATCGGTTTGGCAATACCTGGTGATTCATCACTCGGGTACACGCGAGGGAAATGTTCAGTCCATCCACCGGGAACATCGTCAGCGAAAAGATGCGGACGGAAATCCGTGGCTGGGCATTGCCTACCACTTTGTGATTGGCAATGGATCAGGAATGTCAGACGGCGCCGTCGAAGCGACGTTTCGCTGGAAGGAACAACTTCACGGCGCCCACGCTGGCAACTCCTGGATCAATGCGAAGGGTATCGGGATTTGTCTGATCGGAAATTTTGAAAAGGAACCACCCACCAAACTTCAGTTGCGTGCACTGGAGCAACTGGTGACAACTCTGGCAACCAGACACAGGATCCCACGGAAACGATTGATCGGACATTCGTCGGTCAGATCAACAGCGTGCCCGGGACGCCTGTTTCCCCTGGAACGGTTTCGCCAGTTGCTGCCCGAAGGTTGACAGGGCTCGCAGCAAAGAGCGGTTCAGCGTGGATAAAACGCCTTGCATGGTTCTGATGTTGATTGAAATGCCGCAGCCGGACGCGAACATCGAGTGATCCTCGATATGAGTTTCGGTGAAAGTGCTTTAGAAGATGTGATCCTGATGGCTGGATGCGTGTGTTGAGTTGTGTGTTTTGCGTTTGTCGAATTTGCTCCCGAATCTGCACCCTCACTGAGTTTTTTCTGCCCCCCTCGTCACGGAAGCTGACCTGTCATGTTTAACCGCGTGCGAAGTATGTCTTTCTCGTCCAGCGAAATGGATTCTCTGGCACCGAATACCAGCGTCGAGTTGCTTCCTACCGAACTGCGGGAGGTTTACGAGAACTGGAAGCAATCCGACCTGACACCGGATCGTTACTCGGGCAGCGTCAACGCCTCAGACTGGCCGGTCTCGATCTATGTGCCGGAGCGGTACGAGGAAGGGTACGCCTATCCGCTGGTGACCTGGTTCCACAGTGATGCCAACGACGAGGATCAGCTGGAGGGGGTCATGACCGCGATCAGCTCACAGAATTACCTCGGGCTGGCCATGCGGGGTAATCAACGGATGGAAAAAACGGGCGGTTACCGCTGGGATGCGGAATCGGGACGATTGGGCAACGTATCCACCTCGGAACTGCTGCACCTGACAACCTGTCGGCTGCGACGCACGTATCACATCCACAGCGAGCGAATTTTTCTGGCGGGATCCGGGCATGGTGCTGACATGGCACTGCGAACGCTGACGCAGCATCCGGAATGGTTTGCCGGAGCGATCCTGCTGGACCCATTCTGCGAGCATGGCAGCCTGCTGAACAGCGGTCTCGACCAGCTTCGCAATAAGCCCGTGCTGATGTCGATTTCCCGCAGCTGTGCGCTCGAGACGCTGGGACGGTGCGTTCGAACGGTACGGACTCTGCGAAACGCCGGGGCCCCTGTCGACGTCGAGATGACAGACCTACCGGTAGATCCAGCCAGTGCCGAGGCCCGCATGATCGACCACTGGATCATGGACAGCATTGCCCGGGAAGCACTGGTCTGACAACCTGCCGACCTGCCAACGACCGGAACGCCCGCCGCGCAGGGTCTGGCCCGATCAGACCGCCACTGGCGGGCCGTGCAATAGATAGTCCGGCCGTAGCCCACGGGTTCAGTGAGATGCCACGATTTGGGGGGCCGCCCCCGGCCTGCGGCGTTAATCGCCGCTGTTTGCGGCGGTTGAATACACAGCGGAGTGGTGCGGGCCTTCCCGGGCGATTTTTCCCGAAGCTGCAGCTCGCGCGGCCAGTGGCTCGACGTGTTGTCGGTCGCAGGTCATACTTCGCCGGTTACTGGTTCCGCTGCCGTAAAAACTCTGGATGATCCACGCGGGTGAGGCGTGCTGTTCGGGGTCGAGGTCCCCATTGCTTCGCAGTCAGGTCAACTTGACCGCTTGCAGCGATGACAAATCAGCACGGGGGGCGGCAGACCGGGGTCGTGGTCGGCACGCAAATCAGCAAAGATCAGGTTTGATATGAGCGACGAAAAGATGTTAATCCGCGTGGGGCACAGTCCGGATCCGGACGATGCTTTTATGTTTCATGCCCTGGCCAACGATTCTATCGACACAGGTCGATACCAGTTCGTGCATGAACTTCAGGACATTGAGACACTGAACCGGCGGGCATTCAACGGAGAGTTGGAACTGACGGCGGTCAGTATCCACGGCTTCGCCTTCGTGGAAGACAAGTACGCGTTGTGCGCCTGTGGTGCCAGCATGGGAGACAACTACGGCCCGATGGTCGTGGCTCGCGAGCCGCTGCAGATTTCCGATCTGAAGGGGAAGAAAATTGCAGTGCCGGGAACGCTGACCAGCGCGTTTCTGTCCCTGAAACTTCTGCTTGGCGATACCTTCGAATACGAGGTGCAGCCGTTTGACGAGATTCTGAATCTGGTCGAGCAGGGCAAGTATGACGCGGGCCTGATCATTCACGAGGGACAGCTGACGTATGCCAGCCAGGGGTTGAAGCTGATCGTGGACCTTGGCAAGTGGTGGTATGACGAGACTGGCGGGCTGCCGCTGCCACTAGGAGGGAATGCAATTCGTCGGGATTTGGGAGCCAACGCAATGCTGGAGGTCACGGCGTTGCTGAAGCAGAGCATTCAGTACGGTCTGGATCACCGCGAAGCAGCGCTGCAGCACGCGATGAAATATGGCCGGGACCTTGATCATGCCAAGACTGATCGGTTCGTTGGGATGTACGTGAACGACTGGACGATTGATTTTGGAGCGAAGGGTCGGGAAGCCGTGCGATTGCTTTTGCGTCGAGGCTACGAGGCGGGAGTGATTCCGAAACTGATCGTGCCGGAATTCATTGGCTGAGTGCTGCTGAGCCTCGCCCCGAAAAGGCTCTCAAACAGATACAGACATGCAACAGAAAAGGCCTCCGGAAAATCATTCCGGAGGCCTTTTTATTGTCGACGAGGGGCAGTTGATCGACTACGCCGCATCCAGTTCAGAGATTCGATTGTGAGGCACGAAGGGCATCACATCGTCCTGGTTGAGACAGTAACGCATGTAGTAGGCATCTTCGCAGGTGTCGTCGTAGTGTTTTCTCAGTACGGTCACCGCTCGAAATCCGCTGTCGGCGAAGAACAGCTGTGCTGGGACGTTGGTTTCCCGAACTTCCAGCACAATTTCACGTCGCCGCTGCTGAGACAGTTTGTCGATCAGCCGCTGCACCATCTGACGACCAATGCCATTGCGGCGGACGTCGGCAGCGACCGCGAAGTTCTGAATTCGGAGCATCGATTTGTGGAGTTCATAAATCATGAACCCAACAATCCGATGGTCAAGCTCGGCCACTGTGCCGATGCAGTTTCTCTGACGCAGGCAGCACAGAAATTCCTCTTCCGTCCACGGAAACTGAAAGCTTCCACGTTCGATGGAAAGAACTTCATCCATGTCGCGCCGGATCAACCAGCGGATTTGCGTGCGACTTGCATCCAGCGGTGGGGAGCTGGAGAGTTCTGCGGGTGCTTGAGAGTTGGATCGTTTCAATCCCATGCCGGCCTCCGTGCCGATGAGAACCATGAGGAATAACCGTGGCAATCCGCCTGAGCCCGGTGCCGTCATTCCGTGACAGCTTCGGACAACCGCGGGAAAGTATCAGACAGGCAGGGATGCGTCTACAGAGATGAAGCGGGAGTTGCAGAGCGAATTCAAAAGTGCGAGTCCGGCGGGATCTTCAGCGGCATTTCCTGCCAGACCACGGCCCGGGCCATAGACACGGTCCACTCAACGGCCGAAGCGCGGATTCGCACACATTTGGTGGACTTCCCGCCTTCAGGCAGAATTCGACAGCTGCCAGCTCCGTCGGAATTGACGAAACCGAGGCCCCATTACAGAATCGGAAAGCAGTGGATCCTGCGGAAACCTGAGAGCTCTCTCCTGTCAAACAAGGAGATCGAGGAGGAATCAGCAGGTGAGGCAATCTGCACCAGCAGGGAAGAAACAGGAGACGCACTCTGGTTCAACGAGCGGAGGGGGACGTTGTATGGAATATCTGACAACAGGCGGTATCTTGCTCGGAACGGTGCTTGGGATCGTGCTGCTGGGCATCGCGGCCACTGTCAAAAGCATCCATACGTCTCGCGCAGGCTGGAGGGCGTGGGTGTGTTTTCAGATTGCCGCCGTCCATCGCCTGCTGTTTTCACGCTGCGTGTTGACCAATCGGTGCACCATACCGGAGAGTGGCCCGGCTATTATCGTGGCCAATCATACCAGCCCGGTGGACCCCATCCTGCTGTGGACGGATCACTTCTCAACCTTCCGGCAACCTCATCTCCGAGTGATCGGGTACCTGATGGCGCGGGAATATTATGATCATTCTGCTGTGATCAAATGGGTCTGTCGCGCCATGGAATGTATTCCGGTGGATCGTAACGGGCGGGATGTCCAGCCGGTGAAGCTGGCATTGCGACGGCTTCAGGAAGGTCGCCTGCTGGGATTGTTCCCGGAAGGTCGCCTGAACCAGAGCAGTCCGGAGACATGTTTGCTGGCAGCCGACACAGGTGTTGCCTGGCTCGCTCTGAAAGCCAATGTTCCCGTGCTGCCGGTCTTTATCCATCAGGCGCCGCGTTCTGATTCCATGGTAGGCTGCTTTTTTGTGCGAACTCGAAGTCGTCTGACCTATGGACCACCTCTCGACCTGTCCCCCTGGCGTGGTACCCACTGGACTCAGGACCAGCTTGCAGACGTTACGGACCTGATCATGAAATCCATTGCGGATTTGGGTGGCATTCAGTTTACGCCGACGGTTCGGCGAGAAGCACCGGCCTCGGCCAATTAATTCCTCGGCAGAAGACAAAGTCGGGCAAGGCAATAATGAGCCGGCTCGCCTGCGAGGTCGTCCCGGTTGAGGGACAGCGGGGGCGGTGACTTCCCGTGGTGGTGACAGATCAGTACTCTGCGGTCGGTACGAGTGCAGCGCGTGCCGGGTTCCTGGCAAGTGGCCTCAAGTTTCCCCTGCAGGCAGATATGTCAGACAGTATTTCAACGGCCGCCCCATCTCACTCGGACGACGTCAGGTCGCATGAGCGATACATTCGTATCCGCGGAGCGAGGACTCATAACCTGCGTGAAGTCTCGACAGAAATTCCCTGGGGCAAACTGATCGTCGTGACAGGTGTCAGCGGTTCCGGCAAGAGTTCACTGGCTTTTGATACGCTGTTTGCCGAGAGCCAGCGACGATATCTGGAGTGCGTGTCGGTAAAGACTCGCGGGTTGCTGCATCAACTGCCGCGGGCTGACGTGGACGAAATTACGGGCCTTGCACCGGCGATCAGTGTGGACCAGCGAGTTCATTCCGTTCCCCAGCGAAGCACACTTGCGGTCACCACTGAGATTTATGATTTTCTGCGGCTGTTGTATGCCCGCGGGGGAATGGCACATTGTCCGCAGTGTGCTCGGCCTGTCGAGCGGCAGTCGGTGGATCAGATCGTCAATCGGACTCTGCAGTTTGCTGAGCGCACACGCCTGATGATTCTGTCCCCGATGGTGCGTTCGGGAAAAGGTGCCCATCGGGAGATCCTTGAACGCATTGTACGGCTGGGTTTTGTCCGCGCGAGGATTGACGGCGTGCTGGTGGACCTGGCAAATCTACCGACCCTGAATCCCGCCGTCGCCCATCAGATTGAAGCGATCGTGGATCGGATCGTGATCAAGGAGGGTATTGCCGGACGTTTGCGTGAATCCATAGAGCTGGCCTGTCGTGAGAGTGACGGGACCTGTGTGATCAGTGCCGAGCAGAATGGTCAGTGGGAGGATCGTTTGTTCAGCACCCGTTTCTGCTGCCCGACCTGTGACCTGAGTTTTCCAACGCCGGATCCCGGAACATTCAG
This sequence comes from uncultured Planctomycetaceae bacterium, assembly GCA_903924405.1. Classification (GTDB taxonomy): domain Bacteria; phylum Planctomycetota; class Planctomycetia; order Planctomycetales; family Planctomycetaceae; genus SXXK01. The sequence continues at coordinate 10,323 of CAIYBH010000243.1, forward strand.
CTTTCATTCTCCGCGGGGAGCCTGCCGTGCCTGTCAGGGAATGGGTATTGAAGGCGCGGCCATTGAAGGGGAAGTGACCACCTTTCGCAGGATCCCCTGTCAAACGTGTCAGGGCGACCGTCTGCAGGAGTTTCCTCGACGCGTAAAATTTCTGAACCTGACGTTACCGGATTTTTGTCGCCTGAGTGTCCATGCCGCGCTGAAAGTAACAACCGAATGGCTGCACAAGTTGACTCAGCCGGACCTGCTGACTCAGGAATCGCGTCTGGTTGCCGAACGGACTCTGCCGGATATTCATTCGCGACTGAAGTGCCTTGACGACGTGGGCGTCGGGTATCTGACACTGGACCGCCCAACTCGCACGTTGTCCGGAGGAGAATTCCAGAGGGCTCGACTGGCTGCCTGCCTTTCGTCCAGATTGTTTGGTGCACATTTTGTTCTGGATGAGCCGACCGCAGGCCTTCATCCGCGCGATACGCACCGCCTGCTGGCGGCGTTAAAGCAACTGCGGGACGATGGCGGAACTGTGATTGTGGTTGAGCATGATCCGCAGGTCATGCAGGCCGCGGACTGGCTGCTGGACCTGGGTCCCGGCGCGGGTGCCGATGGTGGGCAACTGTTATTCGCCGGAACACCGGAAGATTGTCGGCGGAAGAGTGATTCTCCAACGGGACGTTTTCTTCGCGCGCTCGACGAACGGCAGCAAGTGGTGTCACCAGAGGTTCAAAACGCCGAACCGAAACCAGCCGAACACGTACTGAAAATCATCGGGGCTCGCTGTCACAATCTGAAAAATCTGACCGTGGAAGTGCCTCTGAATCGTCTGACCGGGATCACCGGCGTCAGTGGCTCCGGCAAAAGTTCACTGGTACATGGAACTCTGGTGCCATGGTTACAGGCCGTGCTGCAGCAGGGCCGGTCGCCAGATGTCGTTGCCGCGGATACGGAATGCGAGGGGATTGAGGGGACCGAGTTCATTCGCCGACTGGTCGCCCTGGACCAGACTCCTGCGGGGCGTTCCTCACGTTCCTGTCTTGCCACACTGACGCCTGTGTGGGATGAAATCCGCAGGTTATTCGCAAAGACGCGTGATGCACGAGCACGGGGTCTGAAGTCACAATCGTTCAGCTTCAACTCCGGCTCCGGTCGCTGTGCGACCTGCCTTGGCACAGGGCTGCGTAATATTCGGATGGCACTGCTTCCGCATGCCACAGTGCCATGTGCCTCCTGCCAGGGAACGCGATTCAGTCGTATGATCCGTTCCATTCAGTTTCGGCAGAAATCCGTCGCGGATGTGCTGCAAATGCGTGTGGATGAGGCCTGTAGTTTCTTCGGTGAATTTCAGCGCCTCCGGGAAATCCTGCAGACGTTCTGTGATGTTGGACTGGGATATCTGCCACTGGGTCAACCCTCCACCACATTTTCCGGCGGGGAAAGTCAGCGGGCAAGGATGGCTGCTGAATTAGCAATCCCGTCCACAGAACACACGCTGTATGTGCTGGACGAACCAACCAGCGGGCTGCACGCCAGTGATATCCGGATGCTGACAAATCACCTGCGGAAACTTGTTGGCCTTGGTCACAGCGTGCTTGTCATTGAACACAACGAAGAAGTGATCCGACATTGCGACTGGATCATCAATCTTGGTCCGGATGCTGCGGCAGGCGGAGGAGAAATCACGTTCATTGGTCCACCATGGCAACGGCCAGGGACATAGGTTGTCACGCCCTGATGACGGACGAAACTGTGTCGCGGTGTTTCGATACCGTTTCACAGGCCTGACCCTGCCCGGGATCTACGGGGACATGTCAGGGCACGATGTGAACCATCATCAGATCGTGAGTTTCCCCCAGCCATGCGGTATGCCCCACGATAATCACTTTGCTTCCCGTCGACAGCACGCCATTCCGTTTTCCCCAGGGAATGACGACCTGCAGCAGGGCTTCTGCCGATTGCTGCACGGCCCGATTCAGGACCGGGGTCACCCCCCAGTACAGGCACATCCGGCGGGCAACTTCCTCACGATCCGTGAAGGCCAGAATCGGCACGCGGCCCCGCATCCGCGATAACGCCAGAGCCGTGCGTCCGGTGACTGTGGTCACGACGATCAGATCCGCCCCCAGATACTCGGCAGCCGCAATCGCCCCGCGCGTGACAGCCTCTGTGACCGGGCGAGCCCGACGCGATTCTTCATCGGGAATCGCTGACAGAGTCATGGCAGAGACCAGTGGTTCTGCTTCCCGGGCAATGCGGTCCATCATGCGGACGCACTGCACTGGATTCTGCCCGATGGCAGTTTCTCCCGACAGCATCACCGCATCAGTTCCATCGAGAACGGCATTGGCGACGTCGGTGACCTCAGCCCGCGTCGGCAGTTCGTTGTTCTGCATGCTGTCCAGCATCTGCGTAGCGGTAATCACGGGGATTCGCAACAAATTACAGCGCCGAATGATGTGTTTCTGGAGAATCGGAACGCGGCTGATTTCCGCTTCCACCCCGAGGTCCCCTCGAGCCACCATTACCGCATCAGTCACGTGCAGAATCGCATCCAGATCGTCAATGGCCTCGGTTTTTTCAATCTTCGCAACAATCAACGGCGTGTAACGGGGCCTGTGAGATTCGATCAGCCGCTGCAGCGAACGAATGTCGTCAGCACTTCTGACAAAGCTCAGTCCGATGAAATCCAGTTGATGCTGCAAGGCCCATTCGAGGTCACTGCGATCCTTTTCAGTGACGCTGGGTGTACTGAGCGCCACGCCCGGCAAATTGACTCCCTGGCGACTGCGAATCCTGCCGCCCTGAGTCACCTGGCACTGCACCCAGCCCGCCTGCACATCCTTGTCCACAACCTGCATCGCCACGGTACCGTCGGCCAGCAGAATCCGATCCCCCGGACGCACGTCATCAATCAGGGACTCATAGGTGCAGGTCAGGTCGGTAGACTGCTGCGACTCAACGCCGCGGATAAACCGAAACATGCCGCCCTCCGGACAGACCATGTCTCCACCAGCCAGTTCGCCGAGACGAATCTTGGGCCCCGAAAGGTCTCCCAGGATACCGATTGGGCGTTCAAGCTCTGCGGAAACCTGGCGAATCCGCCGAACCAACTCAGACAACCATGCGTGAGTTCCGTGGGCAAAATTCAGCCGAAAGACATCCACGCCCTCAAGGATCAGTGAACGAAGCACTTCAATCGATTCACTGGCCGGCCCCAGCGTCGCAATGATCCGAGTCTTGGCTATTTTCAATATCGCAGTCGACGGCTCTCTGGAAGACACAGGAACTCTCCGTGGTTGTTCAAACGACACACCAGCTGATCGGGAAAACGGTCCGGACAACTCACGCCATGCATTCCAACGCATGCAGGACCCTGCGGTCTGGTCCGGAAAAGCAATTCACAGATGAATGGGTATAAACCGTTGCTGCTCCCCGGGTCCGGGAGCCTCGGGGGGATCGATCCACGACAACTCGTGCTCACCAGCAAGACCGCTGCGCAGCAACTCTTTGAATCGACGCGTCAGTTGAAAGAGCAGATCACGCTCGCTGGCGGCTTCCCCATGCAGCCCCGGCAGATTGGCGATTCTTCCGTGAGCCCTTCCGGATGATGAATCGATGCGCAGGATCACGATGCAATTGAACACCGGCACGCTGCCCGGCACAGACCCGCAGGACGATGCCGGCAGTTGATTCAGCGGACTGCTCACTTTAACTTCCTGTTCCCCTGAAGCGGCCTCGATCACGAACTCGCCCTGCCAATTATGCGATACACCACTTGGGAACGCAAGAACAGTGACGTCGAATCGGCGACATTCCGGTTTCGGTCACCACCGTGCCCAATGCCATCCGTAAAGCCCCGAACACAGGACACATTCAACCCGGGGCCGTTTGGAACTAGTCGCACTCACTTTCCCGATTCGGCATCCCGCATATCAACCGCAGAATCGTCGAAATCGCGTCTCAGAACCGGTCACTCGCGTCAGGCCGCACTCAGGCGAGGCGAGCCTTAACACCGCGGTGCCGTTGCCACACAAGTGTATGCCACACAACTGTATGCCACAGCATCAAAACGGTGTTCAATCGAACATGCGCTGCTGTCAGAACCGGGATCTCGCCCCCCGGAAACTGGATTGGCGAACCGATGTTCACAGGGGAGATCCGCGTCGCTTTTGCTTGATGGCAGCGAGGCGTCTCCCAAAATGGTGAGCGGTGCGGTGTCAGCCCATCGAGCAGAACACCTTTGAAGTGAACAGCAACAAACACAGACGTCTCGGAGGGCTGACTCCCTCCGCTCGCTGGTGTGCTGGAGAACGCTGGGCGCACGTTTCGGCGGAGCGAAACGCGACAATCTGCTGGTTTAGAATCGTTTCGCCATCCCACCCTGAAACTCACCTGCACTACGGGCACGCATGCACGCCATGGCCCCGGGAGCGATTACACGTCTGCTCCCGCCTCTTACGGTAACCAGAACCACTTCGGTTGCGAGCCGAGTCATCCCGGACGTGAACCTGACTTCAAGCCGAAATGCCCCGTGTACCTTCCCGGCGACGAATGCAGCGGCGATTCGCGATCCGCCGAGACAACTCCTCCCTGTTTTCCCAGATTACCTGAAACCAGCATAATGATCGCCCCGATTTCTTCGTTTGAGCACGAATAAACAACCATTTCAAGCAACGCAAACTGCTTCCAAGCATACACTTACAGCAAATCATTCAGTTTGGTTTTCATATTGACCCAATTCGTCGATTTGACATAGAACATCGCGGTGGATCTGCCACTGCTGCCGAAACAGCGTTCGCATGGACAAAAATTGCCGAAGGTGGGCAAATTAAGTCCAGTCGCCTGCTGGTTCGCAGGGCATCACTTCGGAAAGTCTTTCAGCGACCTGACACAACCTGATCATGAACACTCGTGCAAACAACGTCGAGCACGCTGCCGCGGTTCGGGTCTCCGAACCGCAGAGCGGACACGTTGCGCACGAACACTTGAAGGGATCCACGGCAGGGCGGACAGCGACTATCCTGTTGCTGCTGACCTGTGCATTGTTTTCCGGCTGTCAGGAGGCCAATCATTTCTACGCTGAAGATACTATTTTCGGGCGACGATTGCCGGATCGGTATCGGGTGAAGCGTCAGGCCAACCCCCAGGAAGTCGACCTTTCAAAACTGTCAGGCGCGATGGGTGGCAGCCAGGTGATTGGCGTGGGGGACGTGCTGGAGGTTCAGATTGCCGCCGGGCTGAACGAATCTGATCAGTCCACAACGGCCGTTCGTGTTCAGCAGGACGGCACGATCAATCTGCAGGATATCGGCCTCGTCGAAGTTGCCGGTGTGGAAGCCCATGCCGCTGAGGCGCTGGTCCGGTCGGAAGCGGTGAAGCAGGACCTGTACCGGAATCCAACAGTCACGGTGATCATTACGTTTCAGAAGAAAAACCGCGTGCAGGTACTGGGGGCGGTGAAGAATCAGGGAACCTATGAACTGCCGCCGAACGCCAGTGATGTGGTAGCGGCTCTGGCTGCGGCGGGCGGGTTAAAGGAGAACGCAGGACAGTTCATCGAGGTACGAGATCCGGCCGGTCGCATGCGACCACCCTCCTCAGAATTTGTCGGAGACGGGGGCACGCCAGCGACGACAATCAGCGCCACAACCGGAGAATCGGGGCTGGTTTCTTCATACCGCATCGACCTGATTGAGGCGGCGAAATCCGGGGAAGGTCGGTACGTGGTTCCCGACGGCGGCATTGTCATGGTGGAACAGCGTGACCCGGCACCAATTTTCGTTCAGGGGCTGGTCAGGACGCCCAATCGATATGATCTGGAAATTGGCAAAGACACCCGACTTCTGGATGCAATCTCGATGGCTGGCGGGGTTTCGAATCAGATGGCAGACAAGATCTATGTAATTCGTCAGGAGCCGGGCAAACAGGAACCGCTGCTGATTCAGGTCAGTTATCGACGCGCGAAACGCAGTGCAGACGCCAATATCACACTTGGACCGGGAGACGTTGTCGTCGTCGAACAGACTCCCGGGACTGTGTTGATGGATGCACTGAACATCGTGCGCTTCGGTGTGACAGGATCAACAACGTTATTTTAGGAATATGAGACACATCGGCTGACCTGAAGACCCGCTTGCCGGACAGGCAACGGGATAACGGTCCATGTGACTCGTGACGATTGGACACAGAATTTTCGGATTCGGACGGGGGAGCATTGTCCGGAACCGAAACAGGATGCAGGCGGATCGCCACAAGGGCGGAGGCCTGTCACCGACAGGAATCATCGGCAGGGAGGCCGAAGGATGTCAGAGCCAGACAGGATATTGGCGGGAATGCAGGACAGTCAGAATGCAGCGGCAACCACGCTGCACCTGATTTTCCGTTTTCTGCGCACTGTGAAACTTCGCAGTGGCATTCTGGTGGCATCCATGGTGATTTCCGCCATTCTGGGGGTTTCCTACTACATCACCGCGGAACGAATTTACGAATCCACCGCATCGCTGTATATCGTCCGCAAAGGCGCTGGCGTCACGCAGGATACGACCGCGGGAAGTGCCAGTCCCAACAGCGACATGCCGACTTTCATTGCCCTGATGTCGGAGCAGGAAGTCATCACGCGTGCCCTGCAGATCCTTCCGGAAAAGTATCGCAAGGTCGACCTTGGCGGTTACCCGCCGAATGCCTGGGTTCGTGGCGTGCTGGATGGACTGAACGTCTCGTCAGCCTTCAGCACCAACGTGATGGACATCAGTTATCGCTCCCGCGATCCACGTGCCGCAGCGGCCATGCTGACAGCCCTGCTGGCAGGTTATGAGCAGTTTCTGAATGAAACCAATCGAGGCCTGTCGGAGCAGGGACTGAAGACTCTGCAGACGCGTCTGGATTCAATCGAAGTAGAACTTCAGGAACTTGCCGAACAGCGACTGGCTCTGAAAGCTTCCGCCCCGGAACTGGTGGACACCGGAGACCGTCAGAACAACAGCCTGAATGTGATCTCCAAGAATATCGAATTGCTGACTTCTGACTATTCCGGCGCACGCAAGATGACCGAGCAGGCTCGTACCACAGCCGCAGAACTGCAGCGTGCCATTGCCGGCGGAGAAGATATCCTGCAGTTCGCCATTGAGACCCTCGACACTGCGGGGCGACAACTGATTGAACAGTCCATGGGACTGGGAAGCCAGGACAGCTACCACGTCCAGCGCATCATGCAGGAAATCCTGAATCTGCAGGCGGAACTGAATGAGGCACGTCTGAAATATGGCTCGCGGAATCCAAAGATTCGCTCCATCCAGGCCGAGATCACGGTGAAGGAACAATACCTGCAGCAGTTCCCGGAATCACAGCGGCAGAAGACAGAGGAACTGACACGCACCGTACTCGCACCACGCCTGGTCCAGTACATCGGGCAGCAGGTGCAGAAGTACGAGCAGAATGAACAATCCATTCTGGAGCGGCTGAATGCCGAACAGGGGAAAGCTCAGCGAATTTCACAGACCCTCACCCGGATCGATGACCTCGATCGCAGGATTGAACAACTTTACACACAGCAGGCGTCCCTGCAGGCTCAGGCTGACGGTATCGGCCTGAACAAAGACACATTCCTCAGCACAAAAATCGCCAGTCGTCCCACAGTGCCGATTCGCCCGATCTCCCCGCGACTGACCATCACCGCCATGCTCACGCTGATCCTTGGCACGACGATGGGACTGGCGATTATCTGGGTACTGGACATTATGGACGACCGCTTCCGCACACCGGAAGAACTGAAACTGCATCTCGACACCCAGGTTCTGTCCATGATTCCACGGATGACGGAACTGAATGGTGAAGGGTTTGACGCCGTGATGTGTCATCTGAAACCGCATTCCCGCGAAGTGGAAGCGTTTCGTGCCCTGCGAACCAGTATCGACTTTTCACCACAGGACACCAATCGTCTGGTCGTCACCAGCACTGAGCCGGGTGATGGCAAGACTACGGTCTCCTCCAACCTGTGTGTGGCATTTGCGCAATCCGGCAAACGAACGCTGGTCATTGATGCCGACATGCGTCGGCCGGGGTTATCGACTTTGCTTGGACTTCGCGATGACGTCGGGCTTTCCAGACTTCTGCGCAGCTCCGAAGACCTCGAAACCTCAATCCTTGCCAATCTGCGGTCGACAGTCGTCGGTGGACTGGATGTGATCTCCTGTGGCCCGCGTCCGATGAATCCGGCAGAGCTGCTGGCGTCGGAACGTTTTGCAAGTCTGCTGTCATGGGCGGAAACCAAATACGATCAGATTATCATTGACGCACCTCCGGTTCTTGCGGTCAGTGACCCGGCGATTGTAGGGCGACTTGTGGATGCCGTCATCCTTGTGGTCAGACCGGACAAGGATCGCCGCAGAATGGTGATCCGCGCCACGGAAACACTGCGAAGCCTCGGCTGTTCGCTGCTGGGTGTCGTGGTGAATCACCTCAGCACCTCAGATGCCGGTGGTTACGGATATGGTTATGGATACGGCTATGGTTATGGTTACGGATATGGCCATGATCATGAGCATGAGGAAACCTCGGAACAGTCGGTGGCGCGCGGGCTTTATTCAATTTCAGTGGGCGAGTCCCGTGCGACAGAGACGAGCTCAACATCACGAGCAGCCTGACCTGTGGAAAGCATTTGGGGGGCAAGGCCTCAGGGTCACAAATTGTTACCGTGGTTGAAACCTCAGCTCCGGAACAGTAAGGCTCGGCCCCCTCGCCTGCAGATCAGCAGAAAACATCGGACAAAATGGTGAACTGGAAAAACGGTCTGTGTTATGACGAAGTCTAAGCGAACTGCAGAAAGTAGAAGAGGATTTGGCACGCCGGAAGGATCCGTGGTCCAGTCTCTCAGGCAATGGCTGCATCGACCTCGACTGCTGCTGATCACTGATATCCTGCTGATTGTGCTGCTGGTGATCTTTCCGTTTGTGATGGGTGGCCGAGAAGCGTGGGGCCATCGGCTGCTGGTGACACTTGCGTTTGCTCTTGGAGGATTCTGGTGCCTCCACCGATGTGCCGAAGGCGGCCGCGTCAGATTTCTGGCACTCGAACCCCTGTTGATCGCCGGCCTGTTGCTGGTCTGGTTTCAGACCCGTGAACTGCAGCCGGAGGTGCTGAATCGACTGTCTGCAGAGTACCAGCGGCTGATTCCCGTCTGGGGAGACTTGTCGGCGAGTGAAACAGGCAGCAGCCACGCCTGGTCAACGGCCAGCTTCGCACCGGCAGAGACGCGTCATGCGTTCCTGATCCTGCTCGCCTACGGAATCATCGGCATCGTGCTCTCACAGCGGATTGCCTCAGAGCAGGACTGCCACCGAATCCTGAAGCTGGTCGCGGTTTCGGGAATGCTGATGGCCGGTTTTGCGGTGCTGCAACTGATTACATCCAATGACTGCTTTTTCTGGTTTTACCGGCATCCGTACACGGGCACGAGAGAAACGCTGAAGGGCGCCTTCACCAACCGCAATCACTTCGCCCAGTTTCTCGCACTTTCGGTCGCCCCATTGCTCTGGTGGGCGCTGGCCGCGCGACAACGGCGCGAAACGACCGAGGTGATGAATCGTAAAGGACTGGGGCCTGCCCAGGGCAACCACTCGCAGATCGACAGCCTCGTCGATCCTCAGTTGCTGCTGCTGATTTCCGGAACGGCCGGCGTGCTCATTTCGGTCATGCTGTCGCTATCCCGCGGGGGTATGATCGCCGCCGGAGTCGCCTGCAGTGTGGTGTTTGCAGGGCTCTGGAAGAGTGGCAAAGTGGCATCTTCCCTGGCCCTCACCATGGTCCTGCTGGGAGTCCTCGCCCTTGGCGGAATTGTGATGTTCGGCGAACAACAGGTGGAAACCCGGGTTTCACAGCTGGCGTCACTGGACGCAGATCGGATCGATCAGATGAATGCCCGGCGAGCCATCTGGAAGGCCGACCTGAAAGCCATTCAGGAATTCCCCCTGCTCGGGACCGGAGTCGGCAGCCATCGCTTCGTCTATCCCGTCTACATGGAAGATCTCGCGGAATTCACCTCATTCACCTTCTCACACGCCGAATGCTCCTACATTCATCTCGCGCTTGAGGCCGGGCTGGTCGGGCTTGCGCTGCTGCTGCTTGGACTGCTGTTTGTGACAGGGCGCTTCGTTTACTACCTCCTGAAGGGACCGGATGCCAGTCGCATTGCGGCGCTGGCAGCTGTGATGGCGGCTGTCGCCGGGGGCATGTGTCATGCGGCAGCGGATTTCATCTGGTACGTACCAGCCGTGGTGGTCACAACTCTGGCGCTGATCGTCACAGGGCTGCGACTGGTCGCGGGGTTCAATCCGGAAGCCGGGCTACCAGTACCACGGGCCGCGTGGCTGACCGCCGGCCTGGGGTGCTTCGCGCTGCTGGTCCTCGTCCAGCCCGACCTCGGACGACGCGTGGCGGGCGAACGTTACTGGTTCCGGTATTTGACGACTGCCTTCGATGCACGGACGGAACAGTCCGCGGAGACCGCCGGACTCCTCGATTCGGAACCGAGACAGTCGGCAGAGGATCAATTCGAGGATATCGGCAGGGACAACGAGCAACCGAGTTTTGCACTCGGCAACAGCAGCAACGCCGAGAACCCACCTTCTACAACCCCCGAAGCAGAGCCGCAAGCACCTCCTGCAGCTGCAGTCCCCGGAGAAACGGCGCGCTACCTCACTGATGAACTCGGCAACGAAAACGATCCGGTTCAAAAGCGCATGGAATCGCTGCAGACTCAGATCGCGCTGCTGTTGCGGGCCTATCGCGAACGAAATGATCACCCGGAAATCTCCCTGCACCTTGCCCGCCGCAGCCTTGAACTCTTCGAATTACAGCAGACAAAAAGTGATAACCCGTTGCCCCTCGTCCAGATTCGCGACGCCGTTATGGCCTCAGGATTTGAATCCTCCGCTGCCCTTGATGAATTCCTTGACCGAGCCTTTGGAAACCCAATCCGACTGGTGCGACTGGCTGATACCATGTGCCGTCAGACGCTGCGGCATTGTCCGCTGCAGGCGGATGCGTGGAAACTGCTGATCTCCACAAACTTTATTCGTGATCCCCAGGACCGCCTTCAGACACGGCTGATGGCCCAGACTATGCGGCTGGGGCGTTTCAATCCATCCATCAGATTCGCCGTCGGACAAGCCCTGTTTCTCAGTGGTCGCTCCAGAGAAGCACTTGCTCAGTGGAATGCCGTTTTTCACTCCACAAAGGCGATGCGGCTGCAGATGTGCAGAGTGCTCGGAAGCAAGTTCTCTGTTGAATCTGTCCTGACCAGTTTTCAGCCGAATCTTGAAGAACTTGAGGACGTGTTCACCGTTTACAGCACCTGGAGTCGGCGCAGTGACATGGAACGCCTGATGTATGTCGTTCTGGAACAAACCTCGTTCCTTGATGAATACGCTGAAACAGAACAGGAAACACAGGACTTTGAAAAACATCTGTCCGTGTTGATGCAGGCAAACCGAGTAGCCGATTCTCTTGGCCTGAACGAACACAGCCAGACCTTGCTCACACGTGCCATCACCTGCGATTCTGCTGCAGAAGCCCCCCGGCGAGCCCTGGGGCTCCTGATGCTGAAACTGGAACAATATGATGACGCCGAACGCCTGTTCGCGTGGTGCTATGATCAGATGCCCGGTGATGTAAAACTGGAAGAACTACGTCGAGAATGCCGGCGACTTCGCAATCAGAAATCAAGACGCCTGAGAACCGTTTCCTCCGAAAAACAGCCCTGAGCCCACCATAAAACCGCATTGGTGTTGATACGGCGTTTCCAAAATCGCGGTCAAATTCCGCCACACTGCCGACTGTCGACTCTTGTTATTTAGAAAAACAACCCTGCACCACCCCCGTCAACTTTCCCATCAGTGGTGATGCAACAGGCTCAGCACGGACAGTAACGCTGTCAGTGCTGCTGAGCCGCACCGAGTTTTTCCCCGGCGCAGCATCGCCACCGCGAACTCCCCCGCGCCAACGCTGCCAATATCGGCATGCCGACCATACAGTGAATTCTCAGTGAAATTCAGCGTTTTTCTGCCTTTTTCGGGGGGCACGACCGCTACGCCCGGCGATGAACGGCGATCACCGCCACGTCCCCGGAACAACTCGACAACGCCGCAAAGGGAATCCATGCGGTGCAGCGAAGCGGGCACAGACAACCGGAGAAAACCCCTCACAGGGAAATACTCGACGTGGCAGAAAATGAGAATCTTTGCTGTAGATAGTTTTATGTTACCTGCGAAATACAGACTTTACCCGACTGTCAGGTTGAAAGTGTCTGACGCGAGTGGTACACCATTCTTAGCAGGCGTTTGTGCAGTGCTGGTGCACTGTTCATCGCGCGATTGGTAATTTTCGATCGGCACCGAACACACTCTTACAAGGTGTCGTTTTCCCGTATCGTCAAAGACTCAATTCGCCGTCTTAACTGGACGCTTTTCGGGATTGCTGCTGCATCAAATGGAATTGATAAATGGGGCAGCACATTGCTTCGTCGGCGTTCGGCACAGTGATCCTGTCCATTAAAACACCCGGACTAACAGCACAACTAAACAGGAAATGAACATGGCAAAGCGTGGTTCTGCAGACAAAGACAGCGTCAACGTCTCTCGTGAAATTCGCGAATTGGTCGAAGGCAACAATGCCATTCGCGGCCCCGAAGTGATTTCCCTGCTGAAGGAAAAATACCCAAACTACCAGTTCAACGAAAACAGCGTGCAGGTGGCCTATGCCAACGCACGCCGCAAACTGGGAATCAGCCGCACAGTCGCCAAGCGTCCTATTGGTCGTGGCCCGATCGGCCGCTCACAGCGACCGGCCACGGTCACTGCGGCACCAGTGGGCACATCAGCCCCCAGCGGAGAAGTCACTATCACGATGCTGGTCGCAGCACGTGACCTCCTGCGAGCCGCCGGCGGTGACGCAGCTCTGGCTCAGCAGGCCCTGAAAAACCTGGCAAGTCTGCTGAACTAGTTCGCACAGAAACAAGACCGGGGGCGAACTGCTTCGCCCCCGGATTCTCCACTTCTGAATCGCAGTCCCCAGCGCTTTTCACCGCCACGACTTTTGGCGCGCCCGTACGATCACAAGCCGGGCCCCGGTTGCTTCAGAGCACCTCCTTGCTGCTCGCTTCCTCAATGTGCGGTGTTCAAACCAGTAGTCGTTCTCAGCTCGGGATATCCAAGTGCCCGCAGCAAACGTCATCGCTCGTTTCACGTCAGCACACGACGACCAGGCATCTGCCAGTCAACGACAACAGGACGTCGTTTCAGGCCTCCGCACAAACAATGCGTGCACTTCCATGTCACTTTGCTGACGTTGTGTCCCTGCCGCGACGAATCCCCCCGCACAGCAGCAATGCCGCGCTTCGTAGTCTTCAGCACCTCAGAAGGCAGGCCCGCTGAACACATGATCTGCTTAAGCGGGGCGGGAACGCTCGCGTGACCAGCGAACGTGGTCG
>CAIYBH010000244.1 GCA_903924405.1 uncultured Planctomycetaceae bacterium
CCAGAAGGGTTGCGTCTTCGTTCCACACGCCCTCGTCGTTCGCGCGGGTCAGACGGTTGAAGTGATCTCCGGCGACGCAGTGGCCCACAACACACACACCTACCCGCTGAAGAATACGGCCACAAATGTGCTTATCGCCCCAAACACGGCTGAAGGCAAGGGCCAGAAGATTGAGTGCAAAACGGCAGAAAGCCTGCCGCTGAAAGTCACCTGTGACTTCCATCCCTGGATGGCCGCGTACTGGATGGTCGTTGATCACCCATACGTCGCCGTTACAGACAAGGACGGAAAGTTCACCATTCCGGGACTGCCAGCTGGAGAACATGAATTCCGCGTGTGGCACGAAAAAGTTGGCTACATCAACCGAAAGTACACCGTGAAGGTCAAGGCCGGCGACAACGCTCAGAAGCCAATTGAAGTCAGTGGTGACGGCCTGAAAAAGGGCTCACTGAAGTAATCACGAACGTCTCGGTGACATGCCCGGTCAGCCGGACGCGTCACTCTGACACACTCACGACGGCACCAGAATTTAAGCCTCATGTCTCGCGACATGAGGCTTTTTTGTGCTCACCAGCGGGCACAGACAACGTCCGCAGCCCCCTGCTTCAGTCCGTGTCCGAAAGCTCCTGGAACAATCGCTCCACGACAACCACTGCAGCGATGCCCTGCACGTGAATGTCTTTACGGCGACTGATCTCTCCGCGCAGAACAGTTAGTCTGGACAAGGGAACGTGCAGTGCGGTCGCCACAAGAGCCAATACTGCGGCCGTCGCTTTGCCTTTGTCCGGAGGTTCAGTGACGGCAACCTTCAGACGGCCAGCGTGCATCCCGCAGAGCTGATTTCTGCGAGCTTTCGGCTGAACATGCACCAGCAACAGGCATCCGTCTGCAGCATCCCGTACAGCAGCAGAGATCTGCTCACGCTGCATCATGAAACGGGTTCCCACCTTTGACGCGTCGCGGCTCGACTCAGGCAGACTTGCGAAGTTTGCCGACAATCCGCTCAAAGTCTGCGTTGCCGTTGAAATGGATCACAATCTGCCCGGCATCATTCTTCTTCAGACGAATGTCAATCTTCGCCCCCAGCACATCTCGCAGGGCCCCCTGGAGCGACAGGACGTGATTAGACATCTCCGGTTTGGCCACTGCTGAATCCGCAGCGTTTTCCCCGGACTCGTCAATCTGAGTCGCTGGGGCAGACTGCAGCATCTCCCGCACAATCTCTTCCGCCCGTCGAACAGACAACTGCTCGGTCTCAATCCGAGTCGCCAGCACACACTGCTGCTCAGCCGCCAGCGGCAGCAGGGCGCGAGCATGCCCGGAAGTAATGCGATCTGTTCGCAGCAATTGCTGCACAGGCTCCGGCAGCTCCAGAAGTCGCATCATGTTGCTGACGTTCGCGCGACTCATGCTCAGTTGCCGAGCAAGGTCCTCGATGGTCCCGCCAAATCGATCCAGATACTCACGAAACGCGACGGCTTTCTCCAGAACGTTCAGATCTTCACGCTTCAGGTTTTCCTCAAGAGCCGCCTCTGTGGCCTGGCGATCAGAAAACTGGATGATGCGGCAGGGAACTTTCTCAAGACCTGCCTGCTGGGCCGCGCGCCATCGGCGTTCCCCGGCAATCAACTGGTATCCCGGCTGGCCATCCTCCCGCGCCCTCACCAGCAACGGCTGTAGTATGCCGTGTCGACGAATACTGTCCGCCAGTTCATCGATGGCCACCTGATCAAAATCGCGACGCGGCTGTGATGGGTTGCGTTCGATCTGCTCCAGCACAATCTCATCAGATCCGGGGGTCAGCGGAGCATTCATCGACGGCATCGGAATCGTCGCGGGCTGGTCGCTGGAATCTTCTTCCACACTGCCCAGCAATGCATTTAATCCGCGCCCCAGACGCCGCTTGAATACAGGCTGACCAGATGCATACTCCGCCGACTGTGCTTCCATTGTGCCGCCTCAGAACCAACCGGATCCGGAACTGGTGGATCCTCAACCGTGTTTTCGAACGTGTTTCAAATCTCGCACTGCTTCACACTGACAGCTCAGCTGAACTCGCCTGACCCTTCGGTCCATGATGCTGAACCACGGGCCGTGTCCAGGCCGCTGTCATTGGTTGTCATCGGCACAATCGGTATATTCGGTACAGTCTGACATCCGGATTTCATGGAAGCGGCAGATTCTGCCGGTCCGCAATCCCACCAGAGACACTCAGGCAGGCGCGGCGGGCCCGCTGGCAACCGCCCAGCGAAAAGAATTCGTTCCACATTCCCCCTCACCCTTAAACGAAAGCGATAACCACCATGACCCGTAGACTCGTGCTTCTCCTCGGTCCCCTGCTCTGCCTGCCCCCGTCAGCGTCTGCTGAAGAGTGGAGAGCCATCACTCCTGACGTGATCTATGGACACAAGGCCGGGATGGCCCTGACGTATGACGTCATCAGACCCGGTCAGAATGCAAATGGAGCCGCAGTCCTGTTCATGGTCAGCGGTGGCTGGGTCTCTACATGGATGCCGCCGGAATCCGTAGTTCGCGCTGAAAAACGCGGACTGAATCTGTTCGAAAAAATCGTCGATCGAGGCTACACACTGATCCTTGTGCGACATGGCAGCAGCCCGTGGTTTAAAGTTCCGGATGCCGTCTCAGATGTCCGCATCGCCATTCGCCACATTCGCCGTAATGCTGATACATGGAAAATCGATCCCACACGCATCGGAGTCTGTGGTGGCAGCGCCGGTGGCCACTTATCGCTGGTCCTGGGCACAATGGGTGATGATGGACAACCAGACGGCAAAGGCGAACTGGACAAAATCTCCAGCCGAGTCCAGGCGGTAGCCGCCTATTTTCCACCCACAGACATTCGGGAATATGTGAACCACAAAACTCTGAGCGCTCAGTTTCCGGCAATCGTCTTCCCCGCAGATCAGGCTCCGGCGGTTTCCCCTTTACTCGCCGTCAGCAGCGACGACGCGCCAACTCTGCTGATCCATGGCGACAAGGATGAACTGGTGCCGATTTCTCACAGCGAACGCTTTCTGGACGCGATGAAGCAGGCGAACGCGACCTGCGAACTGCTTGTGATGCCCGGCGCTGCTCACGGCTTTCCCGGCGAACAGGGACAACAGGCCGAATCAGCCCTGCTGGACTGGTTCGACACGCACCTGAAACCAGCCGCACCGTCTGAGAAACCGTCTCAGCAGTAGTCACCGTAAATCATGCCGCTGCTGCAGATTTGGCACGGTCGGCCGATCGCGGCAAAAGGCATCAAACCCGTTCGCTGGCCCCCGGGCCAGCGGGCGGAGCCCGCAAAAGGGGGCTCCACGCCCGGTTTCAGGACGCCAGACTGACTAATCTGCGTTCCAGCTCGTCTACCAGCTCCGCCACGGTGCGGCACTTAATCGAAGTTGGCAGTTCAAGCACGTCGCCCTGAGAAATCAGTTCGGAAACACGTCGTTCCGCCGCCACAACCGTACTGTGATCCCGTCCGCCAAAATACTGACCAATTTCCCGATACGCAGTCTTCGTCAGACGACGCGACAAAAACATGGCAATCGAACGAGGTACGGCGACCGTCCGACGACGGGACGCAGAACGCAAATCCGCCACCGTGATTCCAAAAATCTCACAGACTGTCTTCTCAACATCGCTGATTCTGACCAGCCGGCGACACTCCTCTTCCATCCCTCCCAGTAACTCACGAGCCGTCGCGGCCGAAACCTTTTTCCCGGTCAGATGAAAATGACTCTCCAGCTGATTCAAAGCCCCCTGAAGCTCACGCACACTTTTGCCACAGCGCCTGAGCAGATAGTCGAGGGCATCGTCATGAAACGACGCTTTCAATCCCGTACAGAACGACTGCAGGAGTCTGCGTCGAGTCTCATGGTCCGGAGCGTCCACGCGACAAACAAGACCACTCAGGAAACGCGTCGTCAACTCCTCCCGCTGCTTTGTCAGCATTCGCGGATGACGGTCCGAGGAAATGACAACCTGCCCGCCGTGCTCAATCACCTGCACAATCGTGTGCAGGAACTCTTCCTGAGTCGCTCGTTTGTTATCCAGAAATTCGATGTTATCGACCAGCAGGACGTCCACGTTTCGAAACTTCTGCCGGAACGATGGCACCGTTCGGCCACTGAGCGCTGCTGTGAAGTAGTTCGTAAACGCTTCACTTGTCAGATACATCACGTTCTTCGCCGGAAAACCCCGCCGAACCTCGGAATAGATCGCTTCCAGAAGATGCGTTTTTCCAGTTCCCGTCGCCCCGTAAATGAACAACGGGTTGTATCGCTCTCCCGGACTGGAGGCGACCTGCTTTGATGCCAGCACAGCCAGACTGTTGCACTCGCCAGCCACAAAGGAATCAAAGTTGCGGAACCGTCGTCGATTTGAGGCTCCGGCAGTTTCTGGTGCTGTTTCCACAGCCCGGGTCGTTCGACGCTGCACAGACTTCATGGCCTGAGTCAACGTGGAAACACCGCCAGCGTCCGCCAACTCGGCGGACTTTTGCTTCTCAACGCTCGCTGGAGACTCAGCAACCGCCGCACTCGGCACATCGGACGCTTCCATCAGCGTCGCATCCACCTCCAACTGACAGGACGCTGATGCCCCCAGCATCTGCTGAGCCGCCCTGGTCATGGCCGTCCGAAACCGCCCCACCATCCAGTTCAGGATGAATGGGTTGGCGACACGCACCACCAGCCGATCACCCACGATGTCAAATCGACAACGGCGATGAAACCAGTGCTGAAAATTCTGCTCACCAACGGCATCCCGCACAGCAGACTCGATGGCCTCACCCGAAGGAACATTTCGCTGAAGCTCGGGCCGCGCCAGAGCCGCCGCTGCAGCCTGTCGCTTCGCACCACCAGCTGGCTTCGCCGCACCCGACGAGGCTCGCGACGCAGTTGCTCGCGGTTTCAGAATCGCTCCAACCGCAGCGCAGACTTCAGCCGCACCTACAGAAGCGATCGTCTCCTCACGGCGCATCACCGCTGCCGGCGTTCCCGGATCGATCCTCACTTGTCCCGTTCGACGCGCTCTACTGGCGACTCGCGCAGACGGCACTGTGTCGTCATGACGTTTGGGCTGCGTCATGCGCCCCTCCCTCTAGAACAGCGCGCAACAACGCCTTGACAGTATTCAATGCGACCGCCGCAGATTTGCAGTCACAACACAATACGGCCCAATCAGGTTTCCCGATTCAGAAGCGCAGTTACAGACTGGATTTTTTGACAGGTTATGCTCGGAGGCACTCGCAGATAGTGCTTCCGAACGCTCACTCAACGTGGGTCGATGTTAACCTCACATGAAGAACTGTCAAATGATCCGATTCGAATTCCATGGTCACTTTTGCGAGGGCAGTCCTAACTCGTTCTCTGCGAAAGATCTTAGAACAATTCCCATTTTTTCCGGCCGATTTCTGCGGAGTTTCCGCCTCCGGAGTTGACAGACTTTGTTTGTTGCAAAAACCCCTGAGCCGGGCACTTCAGGACCCCCACTATCCAACACAACCAACGTCAATCGCCTCAATTCACAACACACCGAATCCCCGTCAGTTTGCCAAATCGACAGGACTCCGCTCCACGTCCACAAAGGTGTCGTAAAACCCGCTCCCGCCGCCCCAGTCAGTTGCTTCTTCCGGTGTCAGACAATTGATGTGCCTGCGCACCCCCGCCTCGTCAACAACCCCACCAAACGGTATCGATGCTACCCCCGGCCTGACCGCTTCAGAAATCGCACACAACGCAATAATCTCGCCACGTTCATTAAACACTCGCACTCGCTCCCCATCACTCAATCCCCGTCGCCGCGCATCGTCCCCGTTGATCTCTATTCGCAGTCGTCCCTCACGACCACGATGCCGCTCCATATGACTGTATCCCGTGTTCAGGTAGTGCAGCGTCTTGCCCGAAATCAACTGCAACTGCCCTGCCCCTGCCCTGCGAATCTCACCTCGTGACGGCAACGCCTCATGCCCCTCACGCAGTAACCGCTCCGAAAACAACTCCGCCCGACCCGATGCTGTCGGAAACCCACCCTCCGCAAACGGCCTCCAGTCTTCAGGATGATTCAAATGCTGATATCCATGTTCCAGCAATGTCTCATACGTGATCCCCGACATCATCGGATGCAATGTTCGCAGAGCTGTCCGCAGCAGAGTTTCGTCAGATTCAAACAGCCACGATTCCGTCCGACCCAGGCACGCGGCCAGCCGACGAAATAACTCCGTGTTGGCGACCGACTCTCCCTCCGGCTCAATCGCCGGCCGGTTCATGCTCACATAATGATGCCCCCACGACGGAACAAGATCCAGGTGCTCAATCTGACTGGTGGCCGGCAACACAATATCCGCAAATCTCGCCGTGTCCGTCAGAAACAAGTCATGCACCACTGTGAACAGATCGTCCCGCATCAACCCCCGCCTCACCAGCTGCTGATTTGGAAGACTGACCGCAGGATTGCTGTTGTAAATCAGCAATGACTGAATCGGTGGCCTCAACTCAGTAGACGTCAGGTCACGACCCAGATCCCGCATGTTCAATGTCCGAACGCCCGGCTTCTGCAGCCACGGCATCAACAACTCCTCCATATTCAGCATCGAAAACTGAAACGCACCCGTTGATCGACACAGCCCCCCACCGCGATGTCGCCAGGCCCCAGTCAGAATCGGCAGACACGCCAGTGTCCGAAACATCATCGCTCCGTTCCGATGGTGCTCCAATCCAATCAACGGACGCAGCAGTGACGCCTGCACTGTGGCATATTCCCTCGCAAATCGCTCAATCTCCTCCGCACTCAGCCCCGTGTCCTCCGCCACACGGTCCGGAGCAAACTGCTGCACATGCTCCGCCAACTGATCAAATCCTGTCGAATAACGGTCAACGTAATCCCGATCCACAAGGTCGTCACGGATGATCACGTGCATCATC
Source organism: uncultured Planctomycetaceae bacterium (assembly GCA_903924405.1). Taxonomy (GTDB): domain Bacteria; phylum Planctomycetota; class Planctomycetia; order Planctomycetales; family Planctomycetaceae; genus SXXK01. The sequence continues at coordinate 6,930 of CAIYBH010000244.1, forward strand.
GCCAGCGCCAGCAACGTGTCCGCCCCCGGTCGAACAGCCAGATGCCAGTCCGCCGCCTCGGCCGTCCGAGTCCGCACGGGATCCACTACCACGATCTTCGCACCACGAGATCTGGCTGACAGGATCACCGGCCAGAGATGCAGATTCGTGACAATCGTGTTAGTGCCCCACAGCACAATCAGGCGGCTGTGAATCAAGTCCTCCGGGTTGATTCCCACACCGTTTCCCTGAGTCGCACTCAGCCCCTGATGTGCCACCGCTCCACAGATGTTGCGATCCAGTCGACTGAATCCAAGCCATCCCCCCAAACGCTGATCCAGTGACGAGTGCTGAATCAATCCCTGATTGCCCGCAGAACTGAACGGCAGAATGGCCTCACCACCATGCTCCACCATGATTCTCTGCCAACGCTCCGCAATCTCCGACAATGCCTCCTGCCATGAAATCCTGCGAAATTCTCCCGCACCGCGTACACCCACGCGACGCAATGGATACAACACCCGCTCCGGATGATACACCCGCTCCAGATAGTGATTGACCTTCGCACACAGCGTCCCCCGCGTGAAAGGATGCGATGGATCACCAAACAGTCGGCCAGCGCGGCCGTCCTGCACCTCAACCAGCCACGAACAGGTGTCCGGACAATCATGCCCGCAGGCCCCCCGGATCAATTCGCGATCACCAGGTCCGCTACGCAAGGTACTGCCGTCGGCCATCGTTCTGCTCCGCCCTTCTCTCAACGCTCCCTGATATCACACTTCGATCAGACACACCCGGCAATCCCGCCACCCACACGGACTACCGAAGCTGCAGCTGCCACAGCACCGTCGCCAGCCCCACACTCAGACAATAACAGGCAAACCAGTGCAGGCGATCCTCAGATAACAGACGAATCAGCCATCGCAGACACAACACACCCACCACAAAACTCACCACAGCACCCGCCAGCACCGGTGACCAGCTCGGAATCGAACTCTCCGTCTCACCAAGAATCTTCAGCAGCTCCAGCAAGGTCGCTCCGCCAATCGCCGGTAGGGCCAGAAAAAAGGAAAATCGCGCCGCATCCGGGCCCCGCAGTCCACACATCAAGCCGGCCCCGACGGTACTTCCCGCCCGGGAAATGCCCGGCAGAATTGCCACCGCCTGAAATACTCCAATCACGACGGCTGTTCGCACCGGCATCTTCGCCAGATCCTGCTCACCGGCCTGCTCACGCCGCTGCATGCGTCTCGCGATGAACAGAATCAGCCCCGTAATCATCAGGCACCCACCAGCCGCCAGAGCATTGTCGAAGATCGTCTCCAGCTGGTCCTTGAACTTCAGCCCCACAATCCCCACCGGCACGGAAGCCAGTACAATCAACGCCAGCAATCGCGGACGATGCCACAATGCCAGCAGGTCCCGAAAATACACAAGGCCAATCGACATCAGTGTCCCGAAATGCAACGCCACGTTCATGGTCATGCCCTGCAGCCAGACAGGCAGCTCCTTTCCCGCAAGACTCCGCAACAATGCTTCCGCTATCACCAGATGTCCCGAGGAACTGATCGGAAGAAACTCGGCGACTCCCTGGACCACACCCAGAATCACCGCATACACATAATCCATAAAGCTCTGCCCAGTCAAAAAATTCGCCTCGGCCAATCACCGCCAACAAGGGATACAGCCGCAAGTCCATCGCCCGAATCTTAACTCAAACTGAATCACCTCTCAGGAATTCCTTCCCCGATCTGCCTCTGCCCCCCGCTGGATGACCTGACGATGACTCGATGATTTTCGCAGGTTACACCATTCCAGCCGAAATCGCCCCGGAAGCCTCTCCAGCCAGCCATCCACCATGCCAGCCAGCGACAACTCACCAAGGCTGGTCCCCTCAGGTTCACACGATTTCCCCAGAATCAGCAGTTCCGCGCCCCAGAATTCCGCAATCGATGCGGCAATGGAATCACTCGTGACCAGCCAGGATTCCGGCAAGCTCGCATAGACCGATCGCCCTTCCCCACCCAGAAATTCCGCCGTACTCAGCACGGCCACCTGTCCAACTGCCCAGATGCTCTCCGCTGAACTCCTGTCAGTGGCCAGCTGAAGTCCCGTTCCGGTACGCACCAAAACTCCCCCACTGAAACTCATCGTCCCAATCGCATCCCGATGACACTGAACTGCCGACAACCGCAGTCGATCATCCAGCATCCGAATTCGGTCCGCCGCAATGCCTCCGCCAGTCACAATCACAACCCGCTGTTCACTCAATTCACTCAGCAGAACGCGCAGTCTGACATGCAGGTCCGGCAGACTCAATAAACTGCCTCCCAGTTTCACAACGACAACGGCCCCGTCACTCTTCAATGTTCTCCGCATCAGAATATCCAAACTCACCTCTGATAAGTCACTGCACAACTCATGCTCGCATTACCGTCCAATGCAGGCAACACATCACAAAACCCGTCGAAAAACATAATCCGTCCAACAGAATCACAGATTCTCCCGGACTCCCGGTTCCACACCGGGATTTCCCCGGGAATCCCGCTACAATCTGGCCGGTTCAGTCAGAAACTGATCGTGTCAGCAGGCCACTTCACCCATCCCAGCCCCCCCCCCCAGCCGGACTTGTCGTGTGGAACATCTCAGGGCAAACCAACAGGCCTGGAACCAGCTTGCCGATTCCGGTAGCCTGTTTGCCAGAACAGCCACCGATGCCGAGTGCCGGGAACCACTGAAAACACTCGATGGACGCGGTTGGCTCCCCCAGTCCGTTGCCGGACTGGATGTCCTTTGCCTGGCCGCAGGGGGCGGATGGCAGTCCGTGCTGTACGCCGCTGCCGGGGCACGCGTTACCGTGGTGGATCTCAGCGACTCCATGCTGAAACTGGATGAACAGGAATGTCGGCGACGTGGCTTCCAGGTAAAAACCCTGCAGACCTCCATGGAAGATCTTTCACTGCTGGCAGACCAGACCTTCGACATCGTGCACCAGCCAGTCAGCACCTGCTACATTCCTGATCTCAGGGCCGTCTATCGGGAAATTGCTCGCGTCATTCGCGATGACGGACTCTACATCTCACAACACAAGCAACCCATCAGCCTGCAGATCAGCCACCGCAACGAACGGCAGCAGTTCGTGATCGGCGTCGAGTACTACCACGCGGGACCACTCCCGCAGCAGCAGGATACCGCCTACCGTGAGTCCGGCACGACCGAATACCTTCATCGCCTCGAACAACTCGTCGGAGACCTCTGCTGCTCCGGATTTGTGATCGAGGATCTCCGCGAACCCAAACGGGCCGATTACAATGCCGAAGTCAGTCACTACGGATATCGCGGTCGTTTCGTCCCGCCCTACCTCCGCATGAAGGCCCGTAGAAAACGACGCTCACAGGACGAACACACCGGCCGCCTCACACAACACGGACTGTGGATTCCCGGACAAAGCTGAATCGCCCTGCACCACCACCCAGCCGATCCGCCCGCCAATCCCGTCGCAACACATCACACAGCACACGCAAGTCTCGCTCCCGACCAGGGCCGCCATACCGCGACAGCACCGTTATCGTCCCCCAGTCCCACCCTGATTGCCGGTCCGCACATTCCGAAATCGCCCGTAATCCTGCTCCGCTTCCATCCCGTTCAAACCGTTACTATAAGGCTGCGAAACCACCGTTCGACGCTCTGCGTCATGGTTCCCGAGATCCGACAACACCCGCACAACGATTTCCCTGCGAATATGGTCAAGCTCCGGATCAGCATTGTGCATACTTCGCTGCACAATCACAGGAAATGGCGCCGTAGGCATACGCGCCGCAATCTCCATGATGTGATCCTTTCCGTAGGGAGTCAATTCCGATGAATTGTCCACAAATTCATGACGGTACATCACAAAGTCGGATGCCTCCGCATTTGTCTCCATCATGTGCCAGTGAGACCGAACAATCGAACCCAGCGGCATGACATCCGGAATCGCGTAACGTGTCGCCGGATAATGATGCTTACTCCACGGTAGCCAGCTGAAACAACTCTGCTGGCAGTCATCTTCACAATAACCGCCGGATCCACCATGCTGGCCACCTCGGCCCACGCCTCCACCCGCGCCCACACTGCCCGCACTGCCACCCGCCGCGTAGCTGCCGCCCGAGCCAGCCATGCCACTACTGCAAGGCTCATGATCCACACCTCCGCCCGTCGACAGACAACCCGCGGTGAGTAATCCACTACAGGTCAGAATCGCCAGTTCGGCAGGAAGAAAAAGTCGGGATTTCATTTGGAAACTCTCTGCTCAGTCCTGACAGTCGCTGTTCACTCAGTATCCAGAACGCAGTACACCCCATCAGCCTCTGCCCACACTTCAGACGTCACCCGGCAACACAAAACTCTTCACCCGGGATTCACACGATCAGACTCATCTGCGGGCACCTGATCAGCACATTCAGCGTTCCTTCGTCCAGCCAGCTGGTCGCACGCTCGTTTTCGATGAGGACCCCCGCCGAATGCTGTTGGTCCATGTACTGAATCGCGATGGCTTTTCCTTTGATCGCGTTTCGCCCGTGCGATTGACCTGCTTTGAAAAGGCACTTGGATCCACCGGAATCCCACCACGGTCGTGCCCTGATCCTGACTCGCCATCGAACCCGGGAACCTCTGGCCCAGGGAACTCCTGAGGCACTGCAGGCGGGACCATTTCAGGACCACGGCCAGGAGCGACTTGTGACGGATATCCATCCGCTGCTCCGGTATTTCCACCACCAGGAACCATCGATCCCGGCAGAGGCTGTGTATAGGCATTCGGTGCCACTGGCGCCGATCCATATCCATACTGCGGAACAGGGTAACTCTGCACGCCAGGGCCCACGTACGGTCCCGGCGCAGGTGGTGGATTGTAAAGATTGTAGCCCTGCGGGATCCCCTGCATCTGACCACTTCCAAACGGTGCCAGTTGATACACCGTGTGATCCGGTGTGCCTTCCGTCTGCCCCCGCTTCCACAGTTCATCATCAGACGGATGCGTCACGTTGTATCCCGGAAGCGGCGGAACTTCATTGGGCTCCATCGGCCGCACAATCTCCGGCGATACCAGCACCAGCAGTTCGGTCTCCACCTGGGACGCACTCTTGGATTGAAAGACTCGTGGACCAATCCAGGGAATGTCTCCCAGCAGCGGAATCCGACTAACTTCCGTTAACGTCTGATTCGAAATCAGTCCGCCGATTGCAAACGTCTGCCCCTCACGCAACTCCACCGTCGTCTGCACGCGTTTTACATTCGTGCCGGGAATTCCGTTCACCGTATTGTCCGCATTGACCTGACTGAACTCCGGCACAACCTGCATCCGGATCAGGTCTTTGTCAATCACCGTCGGTGTGACAACCAGACTTGTGCCAAACCCGCGAAAGGTCGTCGCCTGACCTCCACCAAGACCAATGATGGTCGGAACCGCAAATTCACCACCCGCCAGAATACTGGCACCAGTTCCACTCAGCACCGTCAACCGTGGTTCCGCCAGCAATCGAATCGTACCATTCGACTGCAGCCACTTCACAAAGACATTGATCTCACCATTTTCAAAGATACCACTCAGCGTCGTTCCGCTGGCTCCACCCAGTCCAGTGCCCACACTATGACGCCCGTTGTTGAACAGGACCTGCCAGTCAACACCGGCATCCCGCAACTCCGACCGGTTAATCTCTGCCACAACAACACGCAGAGAGATATTGAATTCTCCGGGGACATTCAGTTCATTGATGACAATGTCACGAAATGCACGGCCCTGAGCACCGCCGCCCGCGCCACCAGCTCCGACGCCGCCACCGGCACCGCCCGTCAAACCAATTCCACCCAGACCGTTCAAACCGCCGCCCATATCGTCGCCTGCCTGTGAGGCATTCCGGAGCGACCGCAGCACTTCTGTACGCACCACCTGCAGAATATTCTGAGCTTCCTCCGAATCGTAGGCCTGCCCACGCACAATCACCTGCGCCCCAATCGGAATCAACGCCACGCTCGAGTTCGGATACAGCACCTTCAACCGACGCTCCAGCCGGCCAAAGTCAATCGAACGCTGCTCTTCAAGACTGGCGTCGCGGACAACTGTCACTTCATAAATCGACGGAGTCAGCTCGTCCTCAAACCAGAGCGTCAGATCCGTCCGCCCAACAGCCAGACCAACAATGCTGATCTCGTTTTCAGAGTACTGAACGTAATTCGCAACCTCGATGTCCGTAACCGCTATCCGCCGCACTTTGCGGTTGGTCATGATCAGCCGACTGTGATGACGCTCAATTTCCAGGTGGTACTGAGGCTTCAGCAGCTGATTGACATTTGGACTCAACGCCGCATCGACCCGCCCCGTCACCTCGGGTTCTTCGAGACGCAGCGCACCCCCCGGCATCGGTGGCGCCATCATCGCAGCGGGAGGCTGGGCGGCAACCGGATTCTGCATCAGCCCAAGCATCAGCAGAACTGCCGTAGACCACCCGACTCGCACGCCAGATTGCAAATGCTTCCAACGATGACTCGCCGGAAACATCAGTTCTGACAATTCAACCCGCATTCCAGTTGCTCCTTCCATGTCGCAACCCTTCTGCCCCGCAGTGATTTCAGACCCGATTTCACTCAGCCGCCCCCTCGAATCCCCGATCGTTCTATCCTTGAACAACCAGCGATTGTCTCGCGGGACCGCTTTGCAGGGCCCATGGGTCTCTTCCCCTATCGACTGACCGCAGCAACCGCGCCCATGAAGTCCTGAGGAGTTTTCCCCTGATCAGCAACAGACGTAACGGTCCGGCAATCTGGGTAAAAAACTCCAGGGCGCTCTTCCCGATTCAAGACATACAACCTTGGTAACCCCCCGGAAATTCCCCCTCGAATTCGCTCAATTCCCCGAAAATACTCAAGTCCCTGCCCTTCAGCCGCACTCAACTGAAACCAGTTCCGTCCACATGCGACCGCAAATCGCGAAGGTATCACCATAGAATCGTTACGTTCGGAACCGCTGGCCCGGGGTGCATCCACGGACTGCGATAGCTGTAATAAGGATAACGGTAGTGAACAGGGGAGTGCCCACCGCCGGCAGACCAGAGGTATTGTCCGCTCGGAATCACCGGAACGAACGGCGCCGCAACTGCGGGCATCCCCTGATAACCATTCCTGTCAATCAAAACTGATCCCAGCTCGGCCGCCATCCAGACTGTGCGGCCCGCCATGCCGCCGCCCCCTCCGCAGACACAACCACTGGTACCAATTGCATACCCGACGGCACTCTCCACTATCCGGTGATCGTACGCAGGTCTCGCTCCCATCGCACCCGCCCGCCCGACACTCACGTTCAACAGCATCAGGCCCGCTGCAATCAAAAATACCTGTCTCATCCTCATCTCTCTGTCTCCGTATGGAATTTCAAGACTGGAACTCCCAACCCCGCAGTCCCGGTGCTCCACCAGCAACATGACACAACTCCGACTTACAGGCCAGAAAAATCCATCTCCCACAAATCAAAGTTAAGATTTAACGATCAGTAAGTTCGAAAACACCGGTCCTGATCGGTCTCGCTCGTTTCGCGGTATTCTTCCTGTTTTGGACGAATAGAAGACCCTCCGGATCCCGATGATCCTGCAGCACAGCCGCGGTTCCGGATTCCAACAAACAGGAAACCGCCGCATGCCACGGTACATGGAGGTTCGGTATGGCAAGAGCGATCGTCGTCGCAATAATTCTCAACGCAGCCGTCGCTGGCGCAGCGAATGCCCAGTCTGCCCTACCCCCGCAGCCGTTCTCAGACACCATCGCTGCCGGTGAAGGTGTTCAGACCTACCCGTTCGATCAGCAGGACACCTGGATTCACGGCCATTTCCAGCGGTATCCAGCCTACGGCGGCTTCTCCAGCTTTCGTCCCTACAATTACAGCCACGTCGTTGCCCAGTCACAACTTGCTGCCGCCTGGGGCGCTCCCCATGGTATGCCCTACTCCCAGCAGTTCTGGAACCGCTACCGCGGGAGCTATCTGGACGGCCATCTGCATCATCAGGCCCCGACCGAACTAATGACCCCGCCGGAGGCGGATCCAGCATTCGCTCCGACACCGGTTCAGCCAATTCGCTACCAGCCAGCGACTGCCGGCACTCAATCCGCCAGACGCAGTGCCCGCGGCCCGCAGGCCCATGTCCCTAAGTCGCCGACCTCACGAGGGATCCTCCGCTGAACATCAGCAGTAGAGCAGTCTGAAAACTCCCCGCTGGAAACGCTCCGGTTCGAATCCCAGGACCGGGGCGTTTCCGCTTTTTTATCCACCGAATCCCTCCCTGCGGAAAATCCCGGGACGTTGATTTTCCTGGTGCCATGTGCGTCACACTGCCTCACTCCGAAAATCCGGATGTTGGTCAGCCATAATGCCACGGGTTGATCAGTCATCGGTTTTTCGGCATGATTCCTCGCGTCACAACTGACGGTGTCTCTGCTTCTTCACGCCGAGTTCGCTACTCCACCGACCAGGCACACAGGTCGGTCCCTCGCGACATCCTGTGCTCTCGAATTTGCGGCCGTGACTCCATCTCATGTCGAAGTTCGCAACATGCCCCCAGACCTGCCTTCCACAGGTTGTTTTCCACGGAACCTATGCAGATGAAAATAACCCCTCTGAATTCATGGCACAGGGCAAATCATGGTCGCATGGTCGAGTTCGGTGGCTGGGAAATGCCCGTGCAGTACTCTTCCATCGTTGAAGAACACCTCACAGTCCGCCGCGCCGCAGGACTCTTCGACATCTCCCACATGGGACGTCTGATCCTTTCCGGTGAAACAGCCGGAGACTTCCTCAACAGAACCCTGACCAATGATGTGTCCAAACTGCGTCCCGGAGACGTACGCTATTCGCTGATTTGTCAGCACGATGGTGGGATTCTCGATGACGTCCTCGTTTACCGCCTGCAGGATCGCTGGGAACTCGTTGTAAACGCTTCCAATCGTCTCCCGATCATCAGCTGGCTGGAACATCTCGCTGGCTTTGCCTCAATCTCTTTCCATGACCAGACAGAATCTACCGGAATGATCGCACTTCAGGGCCCGGCCGCCCTGAAGATCATTCAGGACCTCGGTGTCAACGACGCCAATTTCATGGCCAGGTACTCAGCAAGAGATGTCTCTGTGGAACACTTCTCCGGCCTCATCTCCCGAACAGGGTACACCGGTGAAGATGGTTTTGAACTGATCGTTGCTGCTGATCAGACCGAACGACTCTGGAGCCACCTGCTCGCCCTCGGAGCTCCGGAAGGAATTCTTCCTGCAGGTCTCGGCTGCCGAGACACTCTGCGTCTCGAAGCCGCGATGCCCCTGTACGGACACGAATTGAATACGACAATCGACCCTCTCACCGCCGGACTCAGCTTCGGCGTGCGATTCGCAAAGCCCGAGTACCCCGGAAAAGCAGCGCTCGAACTGATCCGCGAGACTGGACCAACTCACACACGTGTCGGTCTCGCCCTTGAAGGACGGCGTATCGCTCGCGAAGGCTCACCCGTCTTCATCGACGGCAACGAATGCGGAACAGTGACTTCAGGAACCTTCTCACCCACATTGCAACAGGTCATCGCTATGGCCTACGTACCCACAGACGTGGCGACACCTGGTCGGGCGATCGAAGTTGAACTCCGCGGAACAATGCTCCCCGGACAAATTGTCGAACTTCCATTCTATAAACGCCCACGCTCCTGATTCAGATCCGGAGGGCATTCACTCAGAGAACATGTCCGGAAGCATTCGCTTCTTCGCCGCAGACGACGTGCGCTCCGATACACCAAGGTGAGTCAGTGCTCGAGCCGTAATCATTCGACCCCGGGGCGTTCTCTGAATAAACCCCTCGCGCAACAGGAATGGCTCCACCTCGTCTTCCAGAGTCTCGGCTGGTGTGTTCATCGTGTGACCAATCGCCTGAACTCCCGCAGGCCCACCCCCGAAAACGCTGATGATCGTCTCCAGATAACGACGATCCTGCTCCTCAAGCCCCGCGACATCCACGCCCTTCATCCGCAGTGCCGCCCGAGCCACATCCAGACTGATTCGACCATCTGCGCGAGCGTCCGCGAAATCCCTCGTCCATCTCAGCCAGTTGTTGGCCTTGCGCGGCGTCCCTCGCGCACGTATCGCGATCTCCCAGGCGGCCTCGTCCACAATCTCCGTCCGCAACTTCCCTGCGTTCCGACGCACAATCGTCGCTAACTCTTCAGTCGTGTAAAAGTCCAGATGTTCACGATTCACGAATCTGTCCCGCAACGGAGCTGTCAGCATTCCGCTGCGCGTCGTCGCTCCGATCACCGTAAACTGCTGCAACTTCATGTTGATCGTCCGGGCATTGATCCCGTCTCCCAACGTAATATCCACCCGAAAGTCTTCCATCGCCGGATAGATAAACTCTTCCACCGTCGGAGGCATACGGTGGATCTCATCAATAAACAACACGCTCCCATGGCTCGCATTCGTCAGATACGGAAGCAGATCCTTGGGCGCACTCAGTGATGGTCCCGCGGTGATCTGAATGTCAGTACCCAGCTCCCGAGGTATTACTGTAGCCAGTGTCGTCTTTCCCAGACCCGGAGGACCGTCGAACAACAAATGCCCCAGTGGCTCCTTACGCTTCTTCGTGGCATCCAGCAGAATCCTCAACCGCTCCACCACTGCACGCTGACCAACAACGTCCTCCAGACGCGATGGACGAAGCTCATCATCCAGACGCTGCTGGTCCGCAGCCGGGGCCACCCGTCCGGACTCTCGCGCAGATTCCAGTGGCTCATCATCCTCGTCGTCGTTTCGAACTGTCGTCTTCCGCGCCATGACTTCCCTTTTCCGCTGCCCGCAGCTCTCCCACGCGATCCCCGACAAGTCCCCGCTGCCCAACCATCACTGACAATACATCAACGCAGCAACAAAACCCACACGAGAACTCTCCCTCACAGGATGTCCTGCACCGGAAGCCCCCGCAGTAAATCAGATCGCATCACGCCGCACCGCTGCGAACAAGCTGCCACTACTGCGGGACTCTTTTCAGCTTCTCCTGCAATCGCTCTATCACCTTACGATCGGGCTTCGCAGACTTCTGCTCCTGCTCAAGCCCACGCGTCCAGCAGTCCCTCGCTTCCGATACCTGCTTCAGCACTTCATGAACGTCCCCCTGGTGCTCCAGCAGGGTTGAATCCTGATAGGTCGGGTCCGAGTTGGCCTTTTTCAAAGCCTCAAGAGCCTCCTCGTTTTTTCCCAGTCGAAACAGCACCCAACCCAGACTGTCGAGATACGCTGCATTCTCAGGCTGCGCCGCAACAGCAATCCGAATCATCTTCTCAGCCTGCTCCAGGTTCTTGCCCTGGTCTGCATACAAGTAGCCAAGGTCATTATTGACTCCGGGGTCCGTCGGATCGCCACGGTAGACCTCTTCCAGTACCTTTTCCCCCTTCGCCAGATCTCCTCCCTGTACCAACGCATTCGATAATCCCATCTGCACCAGCCGCACTGTTGCTTCCGGAACCTTTTCCATCTCCAGTACAGACTCGTACTGCTCCACCGCGTTATCCCACTGATCCATCTGCACGTAAACTCCCGCCAGCTGGATGCGGATCTCCATCAACTGCTCAGACTTGTCCGGCGCCTGCGAACCCGCAATCGCCCGAATCAATAAACCTTCCGAAATCTCCAGCTTGCCGTCCAGCGCCTCAATTACCGCCAGTCGAGATAACAACTGCGGCTCGTCCGGTACCAGCTGCAGCGCTTCATTAATCACCCGCCGGGCCGCCTTCAGGTCTTTCATCGCCCCATAGGCTATCGCAATCCTGTACAGGGTATTCACACGAACTCCCGGTGGCAGCCCCGGCTGACCCAGCATCTGCTCAAACACTCGGGCAGCCATCTCAAAATCGCCCTTCTGAAGCTGACTCACTCCGTACTTGTCCAGTGTGTCCAGCATCAACTCCCGATCCGGCTCCAGCTCCAGTGTCGCCTGCAGAAGAGTCGCCTGGTCATCAGTCAGTTCCAGTTCTCCCGCTATTCCCGCACAGAACCATGTGACCAACGGATCCAGCTCCTCAGGATTCTCGTCATACCTCCGCAAACACTCCTTCACAGTCGCTCTGACGAATTCTTCCACCGTCGTCATCGAAGGCATCAGCGGGGCCAACTCAGCCGGAGTCACACGGGCTCGTGCAGCCTGATTCAACACGTCCAACAGCTTCGTCGCATCCCGCTCAGCAATCGACACACGCACCAGTCCCGTATGAGCCTCTGCGTCGCCCGTCGAATCAAGGATCGACTGATACACCACACCCGCTTCCATCGGCTTGCCCTGATCCAGCAGCAACTGCCCCAGAAACATACGCACCTCTCCAGGCCGCGTCGCTTCCTTCGCCAGCTCTTCCAGCTTGCCAGCCAACGCTTCCGAACGACCACTGTTCTCGTACAGGTCCCGCAACAACAACAAAGACTCACGACTCCGCTGGCCACCCTCGAAATAACGCGTCAGGTTCTTCTCGCAACCGTCCAGCTTGTCCTGCTGATACAGCGCACGAGCCAACAGCAGGTGCGACTCCCCAGGGACATCACGCTCCATCCGAATCTTTGACTCAAACGCCCTGATCGCCGACGGCAGACGCCCCGCTTCCAACAATACGCGGCCCACCGTTTCATATCCCGTGGCTTTGTTCTTCAACAGATTCGAGTGATCCCGGTCCGTCAGTCCAAATTCCTCCGGTTTTTCCAGCGCCTTCAGGATGATCTCGTAGCTGTCAGCCGCTCCACCTACGTTGCGCATCTGCAGCAACACCGCGGCACGAACCTGATGACACTGAAGAAACTCCAGCGATTCACGCTTCAGATTCTTCGAAACCAACGCCTGCTCCAGCAACTCCAGCGACTGACCAAATCGCCCGTTCTGCCCCAGGGCCACCGCCAGCTCCAGTCGAGTCTGCCAGTCATCCGCATCCATCTCCATGGCTTTCTGCGCCGTGCTCAACCCTTCCCTCGCATTGCCCATGCGAAACAACACCATGGCCAGTGCACGTACTGGAATCGCAGACTTCTCGTCCGCCGCGGCAGACTTCCGAAATGCCTCCGCCGCCTCCGCCAATTCACCCCGATTCAGGGCCTTGTGCCCAGCCATGTACCAGGCCAGCGCATCCTTATTCGCCGGGTCAATCGCCGAGGATTCGTCACGCACTCCACGAGGCTCCTCAGGCAACTCTGCCTGCGCCTCATCGCCAGCTTCCGGCACCTCATCCTGCACGCCCGAAGTCCCCCCCGGAAATCCAGGTTCAACCGCCAGCAATGCACACGGACTTGCCGACAACACTGCCCACGTCAGCAATATGCATGAACGCACTCGCACCAGACTCACCAACAGGCAATGCGTCCACACCACCAGTGACCTTACAGTTTGCATCATTGCTCGCAACCCGATCCTGATCCCGGAATTGTACGAAGAGACTCCCCGTATTATTGGACCGAATCGCGTTTCTGTCGAGTTCGCTTTCCCAGGCTCGGAAATCCGCCCACACTCACACCGCAAGACGACCCTGCGCAAACAGAGTCAAATGCCCCGTCACCACCAGGGTCTTTTCACCAACCACCCCAGAGAAACGAAAACAGCCTCCGATAAGCACAAACAGGTGCGAACAGAACGCCACGGCCAAATCCACCCTGCGTCCTGAACCCCGATTCACCGACACCGCAGTGCCATCAGTCCGGACTCACGCAGAAGCACAACTCAGACCCGGCAAAACCAAACGAAAACAGCCACGACGTCCTGCCAGTCGCCGAGTCAATCTGCCGATCGTCACTTCCCAGCCACTTCAACACATGACCGCTCGTGATGCCCGCAATGCCCCGGAAATGACCGTCCTGCCATCATCCCGTCATCCACGATCACAGTGCTGGCCCTGACCTGCAGGCCCCTGCGGCCTCTTGATCATGGCACAGGCCAACTGCCGATGCCCTTTTCCCCACGGCCGAGCCAAAACGCATGCAAAGACGCACGCACGTCTAAGACGACAGTCTCACGGCATTTCCGGAATCCGCCGCCACACAGAATAGTCAGAGACAGCCAGCCAACTACTTCTTCGGTTTACCCGGTGCCGGCTTGCCCTTCAGCCCTTTAGGAGCTTCCTTAACCGACTTCATCGACTCAGTCCCGGACGCCTTTTTTGGCGCAACCGCACCTGATTTCGATGCGGCAACAACAGGCACTGCTTTAGCCGCTTTTGAAGCCACTGGCTTCCCTGCGGGCACGGTTTTCTCTTTCTCTTTTCCCTTTTCGGGAACACGAGCCTTCTCAACGACCGGCTTCTCAACGACCGGTTTCTTCACGACCGCTGCCGACTTCTCAACACGCACCGGTTCTGCAACCGGACGCGGAGCCTTCTTCTTCGGATTCTGCAATTCCGTCAGCCGATCCATTACGTCGTCCATCGTAAACTCTGCGTCCGGCTGCTCACTCAGTCGCGCCGAGTACTGCGGATCCGTCGACAAACACCGCAACAGGTGACAAAACTCGGAAACCTCAGACTTACGCAGTCCGCCCTTCAGAAATTCCGCCGCCTCCGTCTGGTCCATCGCCAATGGCACTAAACCCAGCCAGCGTGACGCTTTAAACATCGAACTGTCCAGGCACACAATATGGCTGCCCAGAATCTCCTGCAGTATGAAGTCCCGAACAAAGGGACTGAGTTCTCGCACCTTCTTCAGGCTCTTGACCGCCTGCTCCTGCGTCTGCCGTCGTAGCTTCTCAAAGTCATACGTATACGTGGATTCAAAGACAAATCTCAGTATCGCCCGAATTCGCAAACCCTTCCACTCGGCGTCTTTCAGCGGAGCGAGGGCCACGGCCAATTCGGAAATTGAACTCACCCGGATCTCGTTCAGATCGAAATAAGATCCGATCAGGGACTTCAACGATGTTTCCGCCTGATCCCACCGATTGTCTTCCAGACACACCCCAAACAGCATCGTCTCCAGCACAGGCTGCTCAATCACCGGGACAGACTTCCCGTAGAGCTTCTGTAGCGCCTGCACCAATTTGCGACACACTTGAGATTTGTCCGCTGCTTTGGTGGCCTTTGCCGTACCCATTGCGTTTCCCTGTCGACCGGAATCCGAGGAACCTGTTTCGTACACCTGTATCTCTGTCGTCACTCTTGACCTGTCCAGTGCTGCCCCATCACCCCACCGAAACTCATCCCACTGACGCCTCACCGAAGCAGCAGCAAAGAACGCTCTCTGTGATGATCACGGCACTTCGAATTCACTCGCAAGCTGCAATCGATTGACCCCAACCGGCTCCACGGCCGCTACTTCGACCCAGACTCTTCCTCTTCACGCGGCCCATCATTCTCACTCACCTCAGATACGCTCGCGGCCACGACCTCGTTACCTTCCCCTGCTGCCGGCAACTGAGCATCTCCATTCTCAAGCACCTCACGCAACATTGCCGACATCTCAATCGACCGGCGAACACCTTCGTCCAGCACAAACCGAATCTCCGGCGTGTACCGACTTTTGATATACGCACCCACCCTCGATTGCAGATAACCACGCGCCGAATTCAGGCCATGCATCGTCAATGCTGCAGTCTTGTCATCCCCCATCACCGAAATTCGAACGCGAGCGTATCGCAGGTCCGGCGTCATATCAGCACCAAGAACCGTTACGTTCCTGATTCGCGGATCCCGCAACTCCGACAGGATCGCCGTACTTACCACTTCTCGTACCATCGACGCTACACGAGCCGTCCTGCGAGTCGACATAGGTTCCACTTTCCAACACGATTTTCCGGAACAGCTCGAACACGGCAAGACCCCGAATTCCCTGAGTCCCCCTGACCAATCAAAGCCTCATTGCCCTGACACACAGCCACCAACTGCTGCGCGTCAGCTCAACGTTCGCTTGATCTCGTCGATACGGAACGCTTCCAGCAAATCGCCCTCTTTTACGTCGTTAAACCCATCCAGACGAATACCGCATTCCATCCCCTCACGAACCTCTTTGGCATCGTCCTTCTCACGCTTCAACGAGCCAATGCGGTAATCATTCATTACCTTCTGGTCACGAATCAAATGCACTCGCGAATCGCGTGAAATCGTACCATTCAGCACTCGGCAACCAGCAATCGTCCCAAACCGACTGATGCTGAAGGTCCGCAACACAATCGCCCGACCCGTCGAAACTTCCACACGTTCCGGCCGTAACAACCCCTGAAGCGCCAACCGGATGTGGTCCGTCACCTCGTAGATGATGTTGTAACGACGAATCTCTACACCCTCACGCTCCGCCAGCAACTGCGCCCGCTCTTCGGCCACAACATGGAATGCGATCACAATCGCACCAGCCGCACTCGCCAGATAAACGTCGCTCTCATTCACTCCGCCTATGCCGTAGTGAATAATCTGCACGCGCACTTCCGGATGCTCAAACTTCCCGATTTCGCTCCGCAAGGCCTCTATCGAACCCGGTGAATCCGCTTTCAGAATCAACGGCAATTCCTGAACACCCTCGCCCTTACGCGGCTGATTCAGAATGTCTTCCAGAGTTCTTGGTGTCACTCGCTGAGCCAGAGACTCACGACGGCCTTCCTGCAGACGCGCTTCTGCCGTCTCTCGAGCCTCTTCAATGTCCTTCATGACAAAGAAGTGGTCGCCAGCCCCTGGAACGTCCGTCAAGCCCGATACCTTGACCGGCACCGATGGGCCAGCCTCAGTAATCGCTTCATCACGATCGTTGTACATCGCTCGAATACGGCCGTACGTCGAACCGCACAACACGATGTCACCAACCCGCAATGTGCCCTTCTGCACAATCAGCCACGCAATCGCACCACGACCCTCGTCGCGGAACGATTCCAGGCAAACCCCCAGACTCTCACGTTCCGGGTTCGCTTTCAACTCGTGCAATTCAGCCGTCAGAATCAAGGTCTCAAGCAGCTTGTCAATGCCCTTGCCCGTTGCACCGGACGTCCGCACGACTTCGTACTCACCACCCCACTCCGCCGGCAAAATCTCATGCTGCGCCAGTTGTTGCAGAATCCGCTGCTCGTCCACACCCGGAAGATCAATCTTGTTCAACGCAACAACAACCGGCACCCCGGCGTTGCGTGCGTGACTGATGCATTCCACCGTCTGAGGCATCACGCCGTCATCGGCCGCCACCACCAGAACAATAATGTCCGTGACATTGGCACCACGTGAACGCATCTCGCCGAACGCCGCATGCCCCGGTGTATCCACAAACGTCAGGTGATGGCCCTCGTATTCCACCTGGTACGCGGCAATGTGCTGAGTGATCCCGCCAAACTCACCGGCGGCGACGTTCGCTTTGCGAATCCTGTCCACCATGGTCGTTTTCCCATGGTCCACATGCCCCAGAATGGTAATGATCGGTGGACGAGTCCGCATCAGTTCCGGCGGATCCTCGTGGTCCAGAGACGCCAACAACTCAGCTTCAATGTCACGCGATCGCTTGAAGGACAGGTCAACCCCAAGCTCCATGGCGACTTCCATCGCCTCTTCTTCACCCAGCTCGTCGTTAATCGTGACCATCCGGCCCTGCTTGAACAGCAGACCCAGAATGGATTTGGCCGGGCGACCAATCGCTTCCGACAACGCACGCACGGTCACCGGGAAGGAAATCTGAGCCGCCGTTTTCAGCTCAATCGCGCCCGTTCGCTTCTTACGCTTCAGCTTCTTCGCCTGACGCTCCGCTTCACGCGATTCTCGCAACTCTTTCAACAGCGAACCACGCCCCGCTCCCGGACGGGCTGCCTTCGCAGGCGCCGCCTGAGGTGCCTCGTGCTCTTCCCGCGCCTTCCGCAGGGCACTCAACTGATCGGCCAGAGGACTCCGACGGTCCACCAGCTCCGACAACGACATGTCAGGCTTCTGAACCTTCTCTTCCTTTGGCTTCGGTTTCTTAATCGTCGGAGGCACATACTCCGGTGGTGCCGCCACAATCGGACGCGGTGCCGCTTTCTCCTTACCCACTTTGATCGGGGCCGCCGGACGCGCACCACCCGCTGCCGCCGCCTGCTCCCGGTCCTTCACCGAACCTATCGGACGCATTTCACGAAACTGCTGCATCCGGGGCCTGCGCATCGCGTCCGCAGGAACCATCGGGGCCGGTGCACTCGCAGCACCCGTCGAGGCCACGCCTCCAACAGAGCCCGCAACTCCACCCACCGGGGCCGCCGGGGCAACAACCACAGCCGCAGCCGGGGGCGCTACAACAGGCTCCACTTCCGAGTCCGCCGCCGGAACACTCTCAACCGCCTCCTGCGCAGGCTCAACAACCGTCGCAGCCGGCACCGTCTCTTCGACAATCGCCTCCACGTCCTCAGTCGCAACCGCCTCTTCCGCAACAGGCTCCACTACCGGCTCTTCTGCCGATACGGTAGGTATTGGCTCGTCTGAAACAGCCTCTTCGGCTGCCAGCACCTGCTCAACACCCGCTTCAACCTCGTGTTCAAGCTCTTCACTCGCAGTCCGCGGGGATTTCTGAGTCCCCACGCCGATGACACGAACACGCCCACCAAAGCTAGACTGGTCCCGGACCGGCCCAAGGTCAGCGGCAGGAACGTCCACCGCTGGACTCGCCCCCTTCTTTCGAATGTAGGCCACTACCTGGTCGCGCTCTTCTTCACTAATGGTCGCCAGTGCGTTGCGTAACTTTACGCCGGCTTCTTCACAAAGGTCAATCAAGACCTTGCTGTCGAGCCCTAAATCTCTGGCAAGGGCAAAGATTCGAATCTTCAAAACACAAACCCCTTAGGCTGCCAATTTCGGCCGGATTTAACCGGTGGCCGAGACAGTCAATGCACTCGAAACAACTGGGCTGCAATCAGCAAACAAAACTCGCCCGTCGATGCCACTCGACCGAACAGTCCCAGTGCCGGCAAATGCCGATGGACACGCTATAGAAAAACTCCAGCTACACATCGAACAGCAAACGACATTCGCCGCTCAACTCCACTTCATTCCCGTCTCAGCAAAATAAACTTGTGAAGACTCTCTCTCCTTTGCCAGGCCGCAACACCCGACACGTACCCGAAAATACACCTCTCAACTCACAACAACCCCAACAGCCCTCGCGCTCATTCGACCAATCCAGCCCACTCAGGACTCCTCTGCACCACTCGCACTGTCCGACGTTGCCACAGGTGCCGATACAGGGGCTTCTCCGGCCCTGCTGGCTGTCGGCCCACCACCCAGTTTACGCTGCTCCGCCTGAAATCGCTCCTCAGCTTCCAGTCGAGCACTCTCTTTGTCCGCATATTCCACAATGTGATCACACTCAGCGGCAGTCAAACCACTCATCTCAACCAACTGCTCTGGCTCAATCACAGACAAGTCGTCAAAGGTAAAGAAACCCTGAGACACGAGGCTCTCTGCCAACTCCGCTGTGATCTCAGGCACCACACAAAACGCCTCAATGGACTTATCCAGCTGAGCGTCCAGTTGCACCTGAGTCATCACGTTGATGTCCCATCCGACCAGCTTTGAGGCCAGACGGACGTTTTGTCCAAATTTCCCGATCGCCAGCGACAACTGATCTTCACGCACCAGCACAATCACTTTGCCCAGCATCGGGCACAGAATCACATCTTCAACTTCCGCAGGCTGAAGAGCATTCGGGACCAACACCGTCAACGAGTCATTCCAGCGCACAATATCAATACGCTCTCCCGCTAACTCGTCCACGATCCCACGAATTCGCGCCCCACGAACACCCACACAGGCACCGACACAGTCAATCGTGGTGTCCGCACATGACACAGCCACTTTGGATCGATTGCCAGCTTCCCTCGCAATCGAACGCACTTCGATTACCCGATCATTCACTTCGGGAATCTCAATTTCAAACAATCGACGCACAAAGTCAGGATGAGTCCGACTGAGAATGACACGAACCCGACTTCCCGCCTTGCGAACGTCCAACACAATCGCCCGAACACGATCACCAGTCCGGAAGTTCTCCTTCCGAATCTGCTCACTTCGCGGCAATATCGCTTCGATCTTGTCCAGTTTCACAATTACCGTGCCACGATCAACACGCGTCACCTGACCGGAAATCAACTGACTCCGCAGATCCAGATATTCCTCATATAGAGCATCACGCTCCGCCTCACGGATCTTCTGAATCATCACCTGCTTAGCAGTCTGAGCAGAAATCCGGCCCAGCAAATCACCAAGCAACTCAGGCTCCAGTGCCCGACCATCGCATATCAACGCAGGCTCACCCGTCTCCCGGTCAATCCGCACTTCCAACTGCTCTTCTTCGGAGAAATGCTTCCGAGCAGCCGAAAGAATCGCCTGTTCGATCCCCTCAAAGACCACGTCGCTATCGATGGCCTTATCCCGGTGAATCGCGTCTACAATCCTGAGTATTTCGTTACCGTTCATGAGGATAAGATCTGCTGTACTGCACCTGGTAAAAAAAAAGCGGGATCAAAGTCCCACTTTTCGCACCCGACAGACCAAGCCTGCCGGCATAGAGACCAACCAGCAAACCCGGGCGCGCGAAACCGACACGCCACAGACCAAGCCAGCCAGAGAAATGGAGAAAGACCTACATCTTGCCCATTTCAAGTCCCTCAAGCACGAATCATCAGAAACAAAAGACACACACACTGCCAAATACGCCGACCAACTGCCCGATGTTTGACTTCTGAAACCACAGGCAAATTGACACAACCGCGGCCGTTTAACCGCACTGTTGCCCCAAATTACTTGCAATCGTCCCGGATGTCAAGCAACTGACCCTGCTTGCTGTCGACCAATTCACTGCGTTCCGTTGACTGAATCGCCCACGTTCGACATCAATCACCCACGATTACTCAGGTCCAGCCCACACGATCATTCGCCCGATCCCGCCTGACCAGTACCCGAAGTCACACACTCACGCACAACTTGACGCGCCGCTTTCCACGCATGACGAATGGTGAACAATCGCGACTCAATTTGCTCCGCCGTGAAGTACCTTCCGTGATCGCTGGGTGGTAATCCGGCCAGTGCCAGCGTTAAAGGCATCAAATCCAGAAACTCGCGGTATCGACGCTGCACGTCAGACTGATCTGCCATGTATCACAGCCCCTGCCAAATTCCAAACACCCACAAACGCTGGCCTGCCCCGCCAGTTACTCGGCCCCCAACGCACTCACGCCGGCCGCTCTCGACTTCTTCCGCCCGAAAGACAGACAATCGCAAACTGCGAAAAAAGCACAAACCCAAAGCAAACACTCTCGTGCCCCAAAACCGCCCCTCAGGACCTGAGCCCGCTCAGCCCCCCGGACGTCGCCCAAGATATTGCTTGATGATCGCGTCCGCTGCACCAGTCGGCTTTGCTGTGTCTTTCGTATTCGATCCCGTGCTGCCCTTTGATGCTTCCGCCTCTTTCGCACCAGTCGTGCTCGGATCCGGTAAGGCGACATTGATACTTGCCTCCACAGGAGCTGCCACGGGCGCGGCAGCAGGCGCCGCTGGCACACCACCCATCATGCCACCAGGCATCGGATATCCCATCGGTGCCATCATCGGGTTGTACATCTGCCCAAAACCCGGCATCATCTGCGGCTGGTAGGGAAAACCTCCGTACATTCCGCCAGGATAACCCATCGGCGACATCATTGGCGGATACGGATATTGACCAGGCATCATCCCCGGCATCATTCCACCACCCTGCTCCATCCCGCCATAACCAGGCATCTGAGGAGCCCCGGCCGCCACAACTCCCGGGGCTGTGACCGGCAATGTCACAGTCGTGTCCGAAGCAACCGCTGTCGGCGATCCGATTTCCGGAGCCGCTGGGACGGATGGTGCCGTGACCTGAGTGTCCAAAGCAGCCAGAACACCCGTCGGAAGAATCGCACTGTCCGAATCCGGAACCGTAACGCCTGCTCGCAAAACCAATTGAAAGTCAAGATTTCCAATCAGAATTCGATCGCCGTCCGCCAATACCGTCTCTTTGCGAATCCGATCGCCGTTTACCAGAGTCCCATTGGTGCTGCCAAGGTCACGCAGGCGTACCGAGTAGTCATCCACGCTGAAAACACAGTGATGACGACTCACCATCTCACTGTTCGGACGCAACTGACAATCCTGCTCACGACCAATCAGAAACTTTCGCCGATTCAGCGGAATGATCTGACCAGCGTGCTTGCCTCCGACAACCTTGAGTTCCGCTGAAATCATCGCATTTCGCTCCAGTCCGGGCAGTACAGCAGGAAAATCGCTTTCCTAGTGTAGCCGTTTACGCAGTACCGACGCACACAAGTGTTCAAAAAATTTAACATTTTTTTCGCGGCATGTCAGCGTTTACGCAGGCCAACCACAAATAATTCCGCACTTCTCTTTCCGAATTCTTCGGGCCGAGCCTTTCGCAAAACTCCCGTTGCTGGTCCGTCGATTCCCAACCGCAGTGCTTCCCCCATCGGTCGTTTCATCCACCGTATTCTTCCAACTTTCGGTTCAACCGGGGGTCCATAACGATTTCATCGGGAAACTCTACGTCATAATTTTCAGGATTTCCCTGACCATTCCACACCTTTTTCATTCCCCCTGTCTCGCACCCAAATCTACCAATCACTGTCCCACGCCCCTCCACGCTCTCTACCCCACCACGAAACACCCTTCCGCCGTCCCCCACATGATTGACGCGATATGCCCGAAATCGCAGTCAGGCTTTCATGCGTTTACACCGCGCCACACAGCTCCTGCGATCTCAGAATTCCCCTGATTTTCGCCGATTATTGCAGGGACAAGGCCATCGATGTGCGATACGATCGTGAAGGCCTTCGCATCCGCTGTCTCCTCGCGAGTCCTCTTATGACTGCCTCCCCTGCCGCTTTCCATCCTTCCCCGCTCTCGACCACACCACAACTTCTGCCCAGTCGCCGACAGGTCCTGCAGCAGTCCGCCATGGGCCTCGGAGCACTCGGTCTCGGGAGCCTGCTGTTCAACGAGGGTGCCCTGGCCAACGATCCCGCCACGTCCCTCCCCACGCGATCCCCGCATTTTCGTCCCCGGGCCCAGAGGGTCATTCACTTTTTTCTCAACGGGGGACCGTCCCATGTCGATACCTTCGACCCAAAACCACTCCTTGCCAGATACAACAATCGCTCAGTGTCCGAAAACCTACTGACCGAACGCAAAACCGGAGCCGGTTTTCCTTCCCCCTTCCGGTTCCGCAAGTACGGCCAATCCGGCATCGAAGTCAGTGATCTCTTCTCAAAAACCGCAGAGCACATCGACGATATCGCCGTGATTCGTTCCATGTATGCTCAGGTGCCCAACCACGAACCTTCTCTGATGCTGATGAACTGCGGGGATTCCGTTCAACCCCGCCCCAGTATGGGCTCGTGGGTTCTCTATGGCCTCGGCTCAGAAAACCAAAACCTCCCGGGTTTTGTTGCCATGTGCCCCGGTGGCCTGCCCATCAAAGACACAGAAAACTGGCAGTCTGCCTTTCTGCCCGGTGCCTATCAGGGAACCTTCATTGATTCACAGCACAAGGAACTCCGTCGCCTGATCGAAAATATTGAACACCCGCAAATCGCAACCTCGGCACAGCGCCAACAACTGAATCTCCTCGCTCAATTCAACAAAGAACATCGTGACCAGCGCATCGATCCTCGTCTGGATGCCCGCATTCAATCCTTTGAACTGGCTTTCCGCATGCAGCAGGATGCCGCCGAAGCGTTCGATATCAGCCATGAACCCCAGCATATTCAGGATCTGTACGGAAGCGGTGTGCACGGTCGACAAACACTGATCGCTCGCCGCTTGCTGGAACGCGGCGTTCGCTACATCCAACTCTGGCATGGCGCTGGACAACCCTGGGACAACCATGCGGGGCTGGAAACCGCCCACCGCACTCTCGCCGGGCAGATCGACCAGCCCATCGCAGCCCTCATCGCCGATCTCAAGCAACGCGGGTTGTTCGAGGACACCCTGATTCTCTGGGGCGGCGAATTCGGCCGAACTCCCACCGTCGAACTTGGCGCCGATGGCAAGCCTCAGTCCGGTCGCGATCACAACCACTGGGGGTTCAGCGTCTGGCTGGCCGGCGGTGGAATTCGCGGCGGTACCGTCTACGGCGCTACAGATGAACTGGGCTTCAAGGCCGCCGAAAACCCCGTCAGTATCCACGATCTGCATGCCACCATGCTGCACTGCCTTGGTTTTGACCACCGCAAACTCACCTTCCGCTACGCAGGTCGTGATTTCCGTCTCACCGATGTCCATGGCGAAGTGATTCAGCAGATCTGCTCCTGAATGGCTTTTCCCCACGACAATAGCCGGGCCTCACGCCCGCAGCGATGTCACCTTCGCTGCTAACCTGTTCACAGCAGATCAGCACCGATACAACTAATGGACGTGAACGCGACCTGACAGGTAAGCTCCGAGCTCAAAAGTATCACCGACGTTTCAATGCGCAGCACTCCGCCGCTGTAAACCTGCCTACCTAAGACACACAAGCCCCTGACAAGACAGCCACCAGACCTCTGATCATCAACCGCGGATCACATTCACTTGCATCAGGATCACTTACCGCACCCCTCCATAACTCTGCCCGGCTCTGTTTCTCTGAGGTGACGAATGGCCCAGACGCCCACACTGCCCCTGCTCCTGGTCACATGTCTGCTGCATGCATCGTCCGCCGCTGCTCCCCCGATCCCCATTGAGTCGCTGACACGCTCAGAGCCTGTCAGTTTTGATCGGGAAATCCTGCCCCTTCTGCGCCGCAACTGCCTTGCCTGCCATTCCGCCAGCGAACGTCAGGGAGGCCTCGTCCTCGAAAACCCAGCCGCAATTCTGAAGGGCGGTGACTCCGGACCAGCCGCTGTTGCCGGCAAAGGAACTGACAGCCTGCTCCTGAAACTAGCTGCTCACCAGTCAGATCCTGTCATGCCGCCCGAGGGTAACGATGTGGCCGCTACGCCCCTCTCACCCACCCAACTCGGACTGCTCAAACTCTGGATCGATCAGGGCGCCAGCGGAAATGGGGGTATAGACAGCCTCTCCCCCGGATCCCTGAAGCCCATCCCATCAGCACTCAACGCCGTTCAGGCAACCGCTCTCTCACAGGATGGCCAGGTGATTGCCTTCAGTCGCGGTCACCAGCTTCTACTCCATCACGTTCCGTCCGGGCAGTTGATCACAACTCTCAATGCTCCCAATCCGGATCACCAGTCACCAGGTGCCCACTCCGATCTCGTTCAGTCACTCGCTTTTAATCTCGATGGGAATCTGCTGGCCTCCGGGGGCTTTCGTGAAATACGTCTCTGGCGTCGTCCGGCAGATGTCCGTCGGCTGAGCCTTCCTCTCAACTCACAACCCGTCACTGCCGCCCTCAGCACCGATCAGAAATGGCTGGCCATCGCAACAAAGGATTTCTCCATCCGTTTGTTTCAGACAATCGACGGGACGCCGGGGCCGGTCTTCCAGGGGCATTCAGAAATCGTCACCGCTCTGCAATTCCATAATGACCAACTGATCTCTGCCTCCGCCGATCGCACTGTTCGACTCTGGAGCCTGTCAGGACTGCAGGAATTCGGACGTATCGACACGCCGACGCCGATTTCCGCCTTGGCGCTCGTGAATCCCGCAACCAGCGACACGACTAAGTCCCAGCCACTCCTCGTTACCGGGGGTGGAGATAACCTCCTGCGACTCTGGCACCTGCCATCTGTCCCGATCACCCCTGTCGCCTCCATTCCCGGTACACCCAGACTTCTGGAGGCCAGCCCCGACTACGGCCTTGTCGCCATCGCCGACAATTTCGGAATCATCCATGTCTTTCGCTGGAACCGGGAGCAGAACAAATCGGAATTCGCCCCCCTCACCCAGTGGAAAACGGATGGATCACTGCGTTCCATCCTGCTCGACCCTGGCCCCGTCGCACCAGCACAGGCGCCGGCGACGCCGGAATTTCGACTGATCGCGGGTTTCGCCGACGGAACCATCCGAGTCTGGTCTGCCGCAACCAACACAGTCACCTCGCAGTGGTCTGCAGAGCCATCCCCAGTCGTGACCCTCGCACGCTCCGACGACGGAAAACTGCTCGCCTCCGGCTGTGAAAATGGTTCCACACGCCTCTGGAAACTGGATTCGCCCCCCGAACGGCCCTTCGAACCGGTAGACGCCGAATCGCCCGCCGCCGCGACACTCAGCCCCTCGGGAAAACTGCTTGCCACGTCCGCTCTCAAAGACAATCTCTCCACTCTGATCATTCGAAACACAGAAACCGGGCGGGTCAGTCAATCCATACAAAGGCATCCTGGCCCCGTGCAGTTGCTCGCATTCTCACAGAATGAAACACGCCTCGCGTCTCTCGGGACGGACGGCACCCTGCGACTCTGGGATCTCACCGCAACCACACCGGCCGAACCTCGGGTACTGGCCGAACTCACCACTCCTGTGACCGCTCTCGCCTGCTCGCCGGATGGCACACAGATTGCCGTCGCCTCCGCAGATCATTCCCTCCGCCTGTATTCTTCCACCGACGGTACGTTCCTGCGGGAATTCATCGGCCATTCCGGGCGGATCCTTTCCACCGGCTTCCTGAACGGACAACTTTTCAGCACCTCGTCCGACAGGACACTTCGCTTCTGGAATCCACTCGATGGAGCTCTGGCTCAGTCTCTGCCCCTTCCCTCAGCACCCGTCTGTGCCGCCCTCACTTCAGACGGAAAACAACTGCTGACTGGCTGCGAAGATGGCAAGGTGCGACTGCTGCAATGCAGCGACGGCGCTGTCCTGCAGACGATCGCCGGATTATCCTCGCCGCCTGTCGCTGTCAGCATCGCTGGCACCGGTGACAGGTTCTGTGTTCGTTGTGCCGATGGACAGATCTCCATCTGGTCCACAGGGACCGGTCAACTTCTGCAGGCACTGCCGGCATCCACGAGTCCGATGTCCCTGTTTTTCGGAACGCCCGACCAACTCCTGCTGGCAAGTCAGAATGGTCCCCCAGTCGCAGTTTCACTTCGATTCCAGAGTACTCCCGACAAATCCACGGCCCCGATTACAGGACTCGCCTTCATTGCCAGCGGTCAGACCCTGGCCATTGCTTCCGCCGATGGCGGCATACGCGGAGTCAACACAGCCACGGGACAGGCAGTCTTCAACAGCTCTCACGCCGCACCGTTGTATCACCTTTCCAGATCACCCGATGGACAACGCATAGCCACCGGCGGCGATCAAGGCACCATCCGACTCTGGACAACTGACGGGCAACCCGTCGGAAATACATCGTTCTCTGGTTTGCCAGGGTCTGTCCGGCACCTCACCTGGTCGGCAGACAGCAAACAACTGCTTGCCTCAACGATCGGCGAGTCCCCGGAATGCGGACTTTTCGATGTCTCGACAACCGCACTGCTGCAACGGTTCAGCCAGCCAGAGCACATCCCCGTCGGCTGCCTGCTTCCCTCCGCCTTGTCACAACAGATCCCGGATGGCCCCGTGTCCACGGTTGTGGTCTCGTCCCATGGTATCCACCTATGGCAACTGACCATGATCAAGTCCCTTTCCGGCCACACTAATCCCGTCACGGCACTCGCCAGCGTGCCGTCCACTCCGATGCAGGTGTTCAGCGGCAGCGCAGAATCCACCGTACGCCGCTGGAATCTCTCCAATGGACAGGTCACCCAGCAGTACAATCTCGGTGGCCCTGTCAACGCGATCGCCGTTTCCCCCGACGGTCAACGCGTTGCCGCCGCGGGTGAAAATCGCGCCGCTCGCCTCTGGAATCTCAGCGGCACACAAATCGCCGAAATGAAAGGTGACCTCCGTCGCAAAGTCGCCCTGACTCGCGCACAACAACGCGAAACCGCAGCAAACACTCGACTGACACTCGCCAGACAACAACTGGAAGCAGCCGAAAAAGATGTGCCCTTAAAAACGGAAGCCGAAAAAAAACTGACCGAATCGCTGAACGCTGCCAATGACAGCGTTATGGCCGGAAAATCTGCACGCGATACGGCACTCGCCGCAAAAACCGAGGCTGAAAAAACTGCAATCGAAGCCTCAGCAGCGTCCCGCAGCGCACTTACCGAAAAACTGAATGCCGAACGCGCAGCCAAAGAAGCCGCTGGTCAGGTCCAGCAACTGCAGGCACGCCTGAATCGACTGCAGCAATCCGCCTCCACAGATCCACAGAACGAGGCTCTCAAACAACGAATCGCCAACGCCCGGACTGAACTCGACGCGGCAACCCAGCAAGCCACACAACGGACGGCTGCTGTCCAGGCACCAACAGCACTCGCGGCAGACAAGGCCAAAGTCGCTAACGAAGCCGCACAAAAACTGGAGGCTGCACAAAAGCCTTATAACGATGCAGCCACCGCGCTGAAGTCCGCCGAATCTGCACGTAATCTGCTCGCGCAGCAACAGGCACTCGCTACCACAGAACTTCAGATCGCCGTCGCCCTCGTCCCCACCCGACAGCAGGCCGTCACGCTCGCAGAAATGACCCTCGCGGAATCCAAATCGCAAACCGTCAGTGCCGCAGATCAGGTGCTGGCGGCGGAACAACCACTTCGCAGCATCAGTTTTTCCCCGGATGGAACGGCTCTGACCACTTCCGGTGACTTCTCCAGCCTCCACACCTGGGATGGAAAATTCGGAACCCCGCTGGATGCCTTCGCAGGGCATCAGGCACCGGTTCGAAAAGCCCTCTTCGTTGGGAATTCTGATCTGTTCTCGATCTCAGATGATCAGACATTTGCAGTCTGGAATACAAAGCCGGAATGGATGCTGGAACGGACTCTCGGATCCCCCGATGATCCGGATCAGATTACACACCGAGTGACTTCCGTGGAATTCTCCGCAGACTCAGGGACCTTGCTCGTCGCCGGAGGTATTCCTTCTCGCCGCGGAGAACTGCAGATCTTTTCCGTCACCGATGGAACTCGACGGCTGCATCTGCCCAAAGCTCATGATGACGTGATCTACTCTGCTCGCTTCTCACCAGATGGTCGAAAAATCGCTTCGGCAGGAGCCGACAAATATGTGCGACTTTTTGATACCGCCAGCGGTGAACAAATTCGCCGCCTCGAAGGCCACACCAGCTATGCCTTGGGTGTCTCATGGAAACGCGATGGTCAAATCCTCGCGTCCGCAGGGGCGGATCACTCAATCCGCGTCTGGAATGGAGAATCCGGCGATCAACTTCGCTCCATTCAGAACCTGAATCGGCCCGTGACAGCACTTGCCTTCATCGGAGAATCCGATCAGATTGTCTCAGCCTGCGGCGATAAACTCGCAAGAATCCATAATTCCGCCAACGGAGGTCTGATTCGCAATCTGCCGGGTTCCGCTTCATGGCTGCACTGTGTCGCAGCCTCCCCCGACAGCACCATCATCGCTGCAGGAAATGCCGCAGGAGCTGTGCATCTCTGGAATGGAACCAACGGTCAGTCCTTAAGGATTTTTCAGCCAGGTTCTGCAGAAGGAAAAGCACAGACCGCCTCGCGCTGAGACACTCTATGAACCGATCAGCGTGTGCCAACTGTTCCACAGATACCGTCTGCATCAGACCAGTCTCAGAGCATGCACCGGGGCAACCGCGTCCCGCCGACGTACCTACCCACAACTACTTGTGCTGCTCCAGCTCCCAGACTTTCACTACGATCTTCAACAGGTGGTACGGAATCTCTCCTCGCAGATCTTCGAAAATCGGCTTGAGTCTTTCAGGGCCCAGCCGCCCGATCGAATCCTCAATCCTCGTTTGCACAGCTGCCGAGACCCACGAACCAATGTCCGTACGACGTTGAAACTGCAGCCAGTTCACAAGGTGCCTGCTGACTGTTTCCAGCGACGTATCCTGCTGGACAGCAATCTCCTCAATCGAAAGTTCCTGCTCAAACAGGTCATAATACTCGGCGCTAACCGTATCACTGACAGACTTCGAAGTCTGCGGTGGCTCCATCACTTCCTCGGGGTTCAAGCGGACGTCAAATCCCACATCAGTCGGTATCTTCCGACTCTGACACCATTGCTGGATCTCAAACAGAACCACTGGACCAAAATCCTGAAGTTTCTTCGCACCTATTCCCGGAATCTGCTTCAGCCCCGCAGCACCCGACGGCCTGTGCTTTGCCAACGCCCGCAGCGTCGCATCACTGAAGATAATGTATGGCGGCAGATTCCGACTCACCGCCAGACGTGTTCGCAATCCTCGCAACTCGTCAAACAACCCCCGATCCACGCCATCCCACGAATCCTCTCGACGGTCAGATTCCTCGGACTGACGTACCCGCAACAGCGTCGGCGTCAACTGCCCCTTCAGTACCTGTCGCCCCGTCGGGGTCACCTCAAGACAATTGTATTCCCCCGACTGCCGCAGATACCCTTGTGATAACAACTGATCAATCCAGTGCTTCAGTTGCATCTCAGACTCTTCCTTCAATAACCCCCACGTACTCAATCGATCGTGACCATTCTCAAGGATCCGCTTGGCCCTGGACCCCTTCAGGACCTGAGCCGTATAGCCCGTCCCAAATCGTTCTCCCTGACGGATCACGCCTGACAGAATCTTCTGCGATACGACCAGCGCATCTGCAACTTCAGTCATCTCCTTCAGACACACATCACAGGCACCGCATGATGGACTATCGAGTGTCTGCCCAAAGTGCTCCACCAGCATTCGATGCCTGCACTGAGTACTGCTGCAGTACTGCTTCATCGACCTCAGCGACTCCTCGGACGTGGTACGTACCCCCTCGTCCTCGCAGTCCCGCATCAGGTAATTCCAGGTCTCCACATCTCCCGGCGAGTACAACAGCGTGCACTCCGCCTCCAAACCATCGCGACCCGCACGCCCACTCTCCTGCTGGTAGTTTTCCAGAGATTTCGGCATCTCCGCATGAATCACAAAACGCACGTTGCTTTTGTCAATCCCCATGCCAAATGC
This sequence comes from uncultured Planctomycetaceae bacterium, assembly GCA_903924405.1. GTDB lineage: Bacteria > Planctomycetota > Planctomycetia > Planctomycetales > Planctomycetaceae > SXXK01. The sequence continues at coordinate 37,845 of CAIYBH010000244.1, forward strand.
CACCGTCGCCACAATAATTTCCGCAGTCTCATCAATAAACGCATCCTGCCCACGCCGCCGGTCCTCGTCTGACAGCCCGGCGTGATACGGAAGCGTCTTCACCCCCAGCCGATTCAACGCCTGGCTGGTAGCCTCCACGTTCCTCCGACTGATGCAGTAAATAATCCCGGATTCCCCTTTGTGTCTTGAGAGAATCCGCTGAATCTGACCAATCGCGTCCACTCGCCGCTCCACGCGGTAAATCAGGTTCGGACGATCAAATGAACCGACCAGCACATCAGCCGTCTCCAGCCCCAGTTGCTCGACAATATCGCGACGCACCTGTTCTGTCGCCGTCGCCGTGTATCCATGCACGGCAACCCCGGGGAACTCCTGCCTCAGAGTCTTCAACTGCCGATACTCAGGACGAAAATCATGGCCCCATTGACTGATGCAGTGGGCCTCATCCACAGCAACAAACGAAACTTTTGTCGATCGCAGGAAATCCAGCGTCCGCGGCTGAACCAGTCGCTCAGGTGAAATATACAGCAACTTCAAGTCCCCACGCCGGATCCTGCGGGCAATCTCAGATTTCTCCTCCGCCGTCTGCATGCTGTTGACGCAACCCGCGGCAATTCCCAGGCTCTGAAGAGTGTCAACCTGGTCCTTCATCAGCGAAATCAACGGCGACACAATCACAGCCATACCGTCGCGTGCCAACGCAGGAACCTGATAACACAGCGACTTGCCTCCTCCTGTCGGCAGCACAATCAGCGAATCCCGGTTCTGCATGACCAGTGACATCGCCTCCTTCTGCAATGGCCTGAATCCCGGATATCCCCACCACTGCTGCAGTTGGGCGAGCAGCAATTCAGTGACCGGATCCCCTCCTCCACTCTCGACAGCATGCCGTAACACACCGTCCCCCGAACGCGACCTCGATGCGCCTTGTTTCATACCCACACATGCATCTCAGAAAACAACTGAAAATCTGCCGGAATCCTCTAACCAATCTCCCACACACTACCGTCAACAAGGACACAAAGAAACCAAATTCCCAACCCCATTCAGGTGCCAGGCACTTTGTAAGCTCATCTTTTGGACACGAGCGACAAAAGTCGGAGTGAATTTGCAGAGAATGGAGAGGCTTGACCTGGTTGTGGGGACGTCGAGGTGCTACTTTTCGCTGAGATTTGCGGGAGGAGCAACGCAGTGCGG
>CAIYBH010000245.1 GCA_903924405.1 uncultured Planctomycetaceae bacterium
CCGACCGCGGATCTTCCAGATCCTTAAAACATGCCACCAGTTCTTCAAGGGTCGCCAATTTCGCCTGACTCGCCATGACGAATTCTCTCTGTAGATTCAGAAATCCCAAAGAGAAAGTCATCGCAGATTAGTCAGTAATGCGCAAATTTATCAACGCAATCTAAAAACCCCAGAGTGCGCTCGCCGTGGGCGCACGATTCGCTTAGCCTTTGGGGGAGCTAACGAGGTCGAGATGATGCCAGGCTTCCCCAGTTACTGTGCTGATTCCCTGATAATGAAGACGTCCTCAGTTACCTGTTGTCGCTGTTCATGGATCAGGCATCACGTCTTTTTGCACGCTCGCCTCGACAAACGGCCGAATCAGGTTCGCTTTCGCTACGCTCCGTTATCCTCCTATCGCTTCCTTCAGACCCCAACATTGGCCGCTGACGCCCTTGCGAGCCGGATTCTCGTCCCCATGTACAGGGTGAGGTCGCTGACAGGCAGCGACGGGGTTTGCCAGCTTCGCTGAGCAAACAAAAAACGACTCCCTTGGGGGAGTCGTTTAGTGCGTGGATCCGGACTATCCGGACTGGATCAGGCTGCCATGGAACGGCGACGTCGGGCGTACCAGATCGCTGAGGCGACGCAACCGGCCAGAATTCCGACCGAGGGTTCGGGGACCGCTGCGCTTGAGTTGAATGCGGTGACCTTTTGAAACGCGGTTGCGTTGGTGTTCAGGCCGTTGTCTGTGGCCTGAACGGCAACTTCGAGGAAAAATCCGTCAGCCAGCGTCAATGTGGGTATGGTCAGCGTGAGTGTCAAGCCGCTGAGGTTCGCGGTGGTGAGTGGACTGCTGAGGTTTACAAAGCTGTTGCCACGCAACGTACCACTGGTGGTTCCTGCAAGGAACTGGATATTTCCGAGGGAGGCGGAGGGAGTGCCCAGAGAAATACCGGTTACATCAAATGCTCCGGGATATGGCGTTGTTCCCCCCCAGCGTATCTGGACCTTCGCATCGTCGTAGTTAACTCCGGAGCCCAGAGTCCCCACGCTAAAATTGGTGAAGGTGAAGGTGGACGGTGAAGACGGGTCGAAAGTTCCGCCGGTGCCCGAGTTGTAACTCACGACTCCAGCCGAGGCCGCATTCTGCAAAGCCAATATGGCGAGGCCGGTCGCAAGACAGAGTGCTCGAAAACTACGGGGATTACACATGGATCTCATTAAAACACCTTTCTGGATGAACTGCGGACACTTTCGTTCCATCTTTTAAGAACGGGAATGTGCAGGGGCAATCTTCGAAAACATCTCGTATCGGGCATGCCATGTTCGGCATGGTAAACCCGTCCCATGGGTGTTGCGCCTGAACAGTAGACTTAAACCCGGAAAATTAACGCATCCTGCCCTCGTTTCACCCAATACTCTCAAGATTTTCTCTGAAAAAACAAAAAAGTTTCACTGGTTTAGGGGATTCCCCGATGATGCCTATTGTTGTCACAATCCGAAGGGCCTGCGTATCCGGAGGAAATGATCCGAGTGATGCAAACTAACCGGGGGGAATCCCCGCGAAACGCAGCCATTGGTGAGGTCTCTCCAACTCTTTCCGCGGGGAGGTAGTGGACTTAACGATCTGTTTGTCGTTAAATAGTTGTGGTGTATTGATCGTCCGTGACTTTTCATTGAGATGCCTCGTGGTGACTGATGTCAAATTGTCCCTATCCCGTCGCCGGGCAAATATTCGGGGCACGCGGGGGCGGTCTCGTGACGGTGTTATGCATTCCGCAGAATTGCTGTTCCTGCGGCTGTAAGTTCCATTTTTTCATGATCCGCAGCGGCTTGTGACTACAGGATCGGCGGTCTTTTACTGTCTTCAGTATCAGTCGGCTTGCCCGATTCGCTGACTCAGCACGGTTCCTGGAGTGTTGATCGAGTCAGTTGGTCGCGTCTGGATTTCCCGAAAAACCTGAATGCGAGGGGAAGCGAGGTTGGCAACAAGGTCGACTGGCCGGCCATTCCGACCTCAGAGCAGAGTCGACAGGGCCACTCTCGGTTGGAAAAACGGCCCCGGGACGACTGATTTATAACGCTGGGACTACCGCTGGGGCGCATTTTGAGCCTGTTTGCTGCGGATTGCTGTCGCGGCGGCATGATCACCCATGGCTGTGTAAACGGCTGGCAGCAGTCGCAGCGCATCCGGGTGTTCCGGCTCTACAGTCAGTACGTTTTCCAGATCTGCACGAGCAGTTTCCCATTGCTCGAGGGCCATAGCGACCTCTCCCCGACTGGCCAGCAGGTCCGGGTTCTGAGGATTGAGACGGAGTGCAGAGTTGATGAGAGTCATTGCTTCCGGATAGCGGGCCTGTGTACGGGACCGAACGATGGCGATTGCGAGATTGTTGAGGGCAGCAACTGAGTTGACTCTGGTTGTCCTGACGGTTGCGTCCAGCCAGTATAGCGAGTCTTCCCACGCCTCCTCGTAAAGTCCCATCGTCCCCAGAATCAGCAGCACTTGTTCCGGGTCTCCCAGTTCGGCTCTCAGCTCGAGCAGCCAAGTTTCAATTTTTGGTCTCACGGGACGTGCGAATTTTCTGAGGCGATACAGTCGTCGGGCAGCGGCGCTCTGAGTGGCAGTTTGGCGGAGTGCCGTTTTCAACAGAGTCAGCATTTCCGGGGTCACCATGGTCGTCGCCGGCTGCCAAACGCGTGAGGCGTCTGCGAGATCCCCCGGATAGTTGGTTGCCTGATCAAACTGCATCAATGCGATGAATGCTTCTAATTCCGGATCCAATTCCGTACCCGCCGCAGCTGGAATGGCGGTCAGGGCCTGTTTGGAAGCCCCAGCAGCTGCCCAGAAAAGAGCGGCTTGACGTTTGAGTGAGGCGGTTGCGAGAGAGCCAAGTCCGGCGACGGCCGTTTTGGCTACCTTTGCGGCGTCATCCGTTTTTCCTGATCGTCGTAAGGCATGTATGAGGGCCAGATACGTGGCCGGCGACAACGATTCGGCTTTACTGAGCGACGCAGCACCTTCGTCGTATTTGTCCGCCAGAACAAGTGCCATACCCTGTCCACAGGAAGCGATGTCATCTTTGCGCTCCCGTTTGCGCCAGTGATCGAGAACCTGCTGAACAACCTGCCGATCGAATTCAGCACCATCCGCAACTTTCATTACAACGGCTAATGACAGCGGATCGAGTGAGTCCGGAGCGAGGAGCATTGCCGTCTCCACATCATCGATCATGGTCTGCATGCGAAGAAAGGCGGACTGGCTTGTCAGGCCGACTCGAGCCAGGCGTACTTCTGCCTCCAGCCGCTTCAGCTGATCACTGTCCGCGGTTGCACGAAGCTCTGCAATCTTCAGAAGGGCCTCAGAATGCTGTCCCATGAGCACCTGAAACTGCACCAATTCAGTCAGTACATCCGGGTTTCCGGGGGTCTCACCGAACTTCTGCAGCAAGTGCTGCAAGTGCATTTCGAAACGCCTGCGCTCCTGCATAGGACGGCCGGAGGCCTGATAAAAGCTCAGCAGTTGCCGGTTCAATCCGGAATCTGCATCAGCGGCTTTCATAAAACTGCGTTCTGCGAGGGCGGGCTCCCCAAGACTCAGATAAGCCTCGGCCAACAGAGTCAGGGCTTCAGCATTTGTCGGCTCTGAATCCACAACCTTCCGCAATTGATCGACACGTTCAGCACTCGTCAGAGCCTGTAGTGGGTCTGGCTGAAATGAATTACGCACGAACCAGAGACGGGCAGCCGGATAAGACACTTCCCTGTCCGCGATCAGAGGCTGAAGTTGTCGCCAGCAGGCCTCGCGTTGCCCGGTTGCCCAGAGTCGCTCGATCAGCTGAAGTTGCAGGGCCCCGACCTGCGGCTGCAGACTGATCATCGCTCGAAGGACACGCTCCTGCACCTGCGCATTGCCATCGCGATCAGCCTGCACCTGAATGTTCTCCAGACACGTCATCGCCTGAGCCTCACGATCCACCCGGCCGGATCTTGAGATGAATACGGTTGTGGCGATTGCCAGAAGGGGAAGGCCGATGGCGAGTCGGGGGATAGGCCGCGAATACCACCATTCCCAGAGAGCGTCCCACAGTTCGGACCACTCTGGCCATCTTAACCCAACATCGGCAGAAGTTTCTGTCGCTGGTGTTTCGGAACCGGGCGCAAGGTCGACATTCGGCACGCCGCTGACCCATTCATTCCAGATCTTCGCGAAGGGACTTTCGGTGCCCGGCGAGTCGTCAATTGCGCCAGGAATTGGTGCCGCGATGGCGCTTATAAAAATGTCAGTGAAGATCACCAGTGTCGCGCCTGCCAACGCTGCAAAGCACCATGCCAGTGCATCCGGCAGGATCGCGCCAGTCGCATCGGGATTAGCTCGAGAGAGTGAAGTCGACAACACCACGGCAGCGATGGGAATCCCCCAGAAAGCGGAAGCAGCAAGCACGACAAATGCCTGAAGAGACGATGCACGCCGCAGCATCAACAACGACCATGCCAGTGCCAGCAGACCTGCCCAGACCCATGAGGAATTGCAGGCAACGTCCGGGTCGAGAAATCCTGAGCCATCGGACAGAACGTCGCCCTCCAGCCAGACGAGTTTGCCCTTGCGGAGATTTTCCAGCACAGCGTGCTGTGCGAGTTCCGTCGTGAGACGATCCCCCAGGAGGTTGGCCACACGTCCGGGGAATCCGGCGAACAACAGCAGAGCCCAATGACTGATGGCGAGCGAGCCGCGATATCGTTTATCGCGCAGGCAGCAGGTTGCGGCGGCTGCAAGCAGCCAGAGACCCGTCATTGCCAACCACGGAGATCGAAGAATAAGTGACGGCAGCAGGAGTACTGCGCTGCCTGAGACGCAGGCTTTTCCCCAGCCATTGAAATGGAATCCACCGCGACTGGCACGAATCACGAGGACAGTCCACACCAGCACTAACGCCGCCAGTGGCCACCAGACGGGTTGGCTGAGTCGGTTCCACAGCAGCGGAGCGGCGAGACCGGCGTGGGCCGCGATCAGGACAAGGAGAGCACCGACAACGGAGCGTCGCATGGCCATCTGTCAAAAAGTGGAGTCCCCGAAAATCCGGGGCGAAATCACAGCGGAAGGAGAACCGTGTCCGCCAGGTTGACTTGCAGGAAGATGTTTTGGCAGCGGGGCAAGGTTGTTCCCTGTGGACAGCCACCGATTCCGCAGCGGGTGAAATTTTACAGCGCATTTGGGGGAAGGCGAACGACAGCCGTCCAGAATCCGAGGCCCCGAACCAAACAGGGGCGGATTTATTCGGGATATCACTGAAATGGGGGGTGTGAGTGGTGGTAAATGTGCTACGTAGTTTGATTGAAGGTTAACGAATTAAAATCAACACGGCCAACTTTGGCTGGTGGTGGGCGGAGTCTGGGCATTGCCTGACCGGTGGCGGGATCGCTGACGCTGAATTCAGGATCGATTAGTTTTTTGGTCCCATGGAGGCAGCGGGTGCGATCTGATGTCGGGAGCGTGGCAGCCGGCGACCAGGGCATTTTCTTTGCCTCGCGTGGATTTGCTGCTCTTGCGTATGGAGTTTCTGCGACGTGGAAATCTGTTGCAGGCAAACAAAAGTGCATGGCACTTATGGATCGGCATCCTTCCGCCGAATCCGATTCGTTGAATCAGCGGACGGACGGTGAGTTTCCGCCGGAATTGCTGCAAAACTCTCGGACTCGCTGATGAACACGTGGTCCCGCTTACCCCCCCAATGAACATCGAACCTTCGAAAAAGTGACCGAGAAACGCCGCGAGGGTGAACGCGGGATCGTAGAACCGCAGAACCTCGCAGTAGTCTCCGCCAGGTCACGAACGTTCCATTTGATGCGGGCTTCCCGGCAAACAGAGATCGAACGTGAGGTCTGAATCAACCTCGCATTAAACCAGAGTCAATCAACCACAAGTCGATCAGCGATTTCGGAACAGCTTCGGCTTAACGCAGGCAGAGACGGCAGCTGACACCTGGAATGGACTGCCGAGGAACTTCTCGAGTTGCTCAATGATCGGTTGCGGATCCAGAACCAAATCCGGATACGACACTTCCAGTAAATCCACACGCTCGCTTTGACTGAGCACCTGACGTATCTGCCTGCTGTGTGCCTCCTGCACCTCAATCAAATGCTGCTTCTCCGATCGAGCTTTCTGGCCCTGACGGTCGAGCATCACCATCTGGGAATCCACCACCTGCTGCGCGGGCCTGACCATATAAATGATCCTGTAGCGGTGTGGTGCGGGCAGAGAGGGCAGTAACGCGGAAATCACCTTGACCGCTTTCCCTCTGGCCTGTTCGATGATTCGCGGATTCTTCGGCAACTGTCTGATCTCTTCCCACTCCCAGTATCCTTCAGGATTATCGTCGTCAGCCGTACGTTTGCCATCGGTCATCGGTTCGATTCCGGCAGCTTTCAGCATCTGCATCATGAGCGACGTTCCGGAGCGGGGCAGACCCGAGACAACGAGGATCTCGAGCGGTTCGATCGCTGCAATTTCAGCCTTCCTGCGATCGATCTCGGCTTGCTTTTCCCGATCGATCGCATCGCGATCGGACCTGCGTTCCGCCGCAAGTAATCGCAATCGCGCTAACTCACGATCTTCGGACTCCCGCATCTTCGCCGCGGTCTCAGTCTTCAGTTTCTCCATTTGTGTGTATTGCTCGAACTTGCCCAACCGGTAGTAGACGCGCTCCAGCATCCGCATCGCGATTAAGAATCGAGGTGCTAACTGATGACACTTACGGAATGCCTTCTCGGCTTCACGCAGTTGATTCAGCCTGAGGAGACTTGTTCCGAGCAGAAAATGTCCCATGGGGTTGCCATACTGCAGACTGATCGCTGCCAATGCGGAATCGACCGCATCATCGGCGCGATCCTGATGCAACTCGATCCGGGTCCTGACCAGGTAAGCCTGAGCACTGTCCGGGTCCGCCTCAAGCACACGTTTAACCGCCGCCAGGCCTTCGTTCCAGCGTCGAAGCGCCGCATAGCAGCGCGCCAGAAACAATTGGATCTGGACTTCCTGCGGCAGCTTGCCCTGCACCCTGTGCAAAAGATCCAATGCGGTTTTAAAATCCGCTTTCTCGACGGCGATGGTCGCTTTAATCAAATCTGCATTTTCGGTCCGACCAAATTGGTCACGCGCCTGATCGATCGTCGCATCAGCCTCATCGAGCATTCGGAGCTGCAACTGACAGTGAGCAAGAACCTGGGCATAGTCCGAACGAAACGGCTGCGCATGAAAGCACTTCTCAAGCAGCGGCAGGGCCTGTTCGCACTTTTGTGCGTACATGTAAGCCCGTGCCATATTCCAATCGTTTTCTCGATTGGTTTCGGCAATCGCAACCGAGTTGTCTTCGGGGATCTCGTCGATGTATCCAAGTGCGACGAATTGGTCCAGTAATGCCCGATTTTCTGACTCGCTGAGTGGAACTCGAGCACGCACTGCGCCTGTGGTCGATTCCCAGCTGGAAATCGATTCGACAGCTCGCTTCTCTGCAAAGATGTCCTCGAGCACCCGACCTTCCATGTCCTCACCGACAGGTAAGCCAAAGTAATGCAGAACCGTCGGGGTGATATCCAGCAAGCGAGCACCGAAGACTAATTCGTCTTTGCAGAAATCTGCACCAGATGCGATAAAAACACCTTGAGGGCGATGCCAGACCGTGATCCCCGCCGGGACGCGGGGAGTGAACCTCGGACGCAGGTGGTCGCTGTGAAATCCGTGATCAGAAACCAGCATCACCGCCGTATCGGGACCAGCGAGCTGCAACAGACGCTGGAGCATGAAGTCGTGGAGTCGATAAGCTCCGCTGACAACCTCCCTGTACATCTCGAAATCGTCTTCCGGGATACCATCCATCCGGGGAGGATGATAGTGCATGAACTGATGACAGATCTCGTCGATGGTTCGGTAGTAGACCGCAAAGAAATCCCAATCGGGGTCGATCTCCATCAGACGTACGGCGGCGTTATGGGCCGAGAAAGCTTCAGAGAGGCGTTGAGTCAGTTGCCATAGACGGGGATCCTTCGATTGATCGACGCTGGGTGCGTTGGGAACAAACATGCGCAGCACATTGTCGGGATCGATATCGTGGGGGCTGATGCGGTCTTCGTTCAGGAGTTCTGCGAGTTCCTCAGGCCAGTAGGTCCCTGGAGGAGGCGGGGGCCACGTTGCCGGATCAGAATCCGCCGACACACTCGGGACATGGCAATACATGTTGGAGACCATTTTTCCGGGAATGTCCCGTTCGCCCTGGGTCGCGAACCAACTGACAATGTGGCTTTTCAATCCCCGCTGTGCGAGCATTTCCCAGACGGTTTTGCATTTGCGCGTGGCCGCGGAGACCGGCACGATGGCGCCAGACTGAGGTTCGACTTCGGTAAAGCCCGGGACACCGTGATGGTAAGCCATCTTGCCAGTGGCGATCGAGGTCCAAAGCATGGGGGAAAGCTGCGGCTCAAGGGTCGTCAGGTTGCCACTGGAGCCTGAGTTCACAAGGCTTTCCAACGCTGGCATTTTGCCCGCATCCATCAAGGGATGAATCAGCTTCCAATCCGCCGAATCCCAGCCGACAAGCAGGAGTCGTTTTTTGGTCATGGGGAGGCCCTGACAAAAATTTGTTACTTTTCGCGTTCACGTTGGTGCCGTCCGGATCATTCGATGACAGATGGCTGAACAATCATGAGCCTTATTTGCCCTGCAATGCCATCGAATGTCGTTGTCGAGCCTCACAGTGATTCCGCTGGTCTCCGGATCTCTGCTGCGGTCGAGTGTCAACACTCTTGCTCGCAATTCATCCTGATCGCAATTCATCAACACAAAATCGGCGTTGATTTTAAAGAAATCAACGCCGATCAAGTCAGCAATCATTCCAGGGGATTTCGTTGAACTTACGAAACCAGGCTCTCGTCGCTGGTCGCAACCTGATCGCGACGCTTCTTACGCCACTGACGCAGAGCCGTGCCACCCACGAGCAAGGCCACGACCGCCATACCGGCCGGCTCTGGCACGGCAGCAGCACCACCTGGTGTCTGAATTGAAGTGAACGGAGTCGACTCGTAAGCCGCACTGACCAATTTAAACGTGCTGGTCGAAGCCGTCCAAAGGACTTCGATGTAGCCGTATTGGTTCGAAGCAGTCTTGAAGCCAAGAAAAGAGTTTGGGCCAAAATCGGGTACGGTTCTAAAAGTACTTTTGAACGCGGTCGCGGCAAGGCTATCGGCAAAGTCGCCACTGGATGCGTCTATAGCGACGCCCGGTCCAACGTTAATTGGTGTGTTAGTGCTTCCAAGATTACCGGTTGCTAAAATTGCGCCAATAGAGTTGTTTACCGTTACGCCATTGAGTCCAATCCAGCCATTTGTCGCAACAAGAGTAACTCCTGGAATGGCATAACAAAACGCGAAACCACCACTAGAGACTCCCATATTATCCCCGGTGAATCCCGTCAAATCGACGATGACCACACCGGCGTCGACGGATGTCCCCAGCCCGATCGCGCCAACTCCCGCTCCCAGGTAAGCACCTAAACGCGCCACCCATGCACAACCCGTGCCACTTTTCTCTGAAATGCTCATCGTAACCCCTCTTTTTGAAACAATTCACAACCGTCCCTGGTTTCGGCATACCAACACCCTCTGAAAGGGGACAACGCATCCGTGCACTACCAAGAGTGCAAAAACGATCGACGTCGGTTCCCGTTGCTGAAAGTTTTTATTTGCATTACCATTTACGGTAGTCAAAACGCCAACAGATCGAAGTCTTCGTCGACTAGAGGTTGCCGCGATGCAGCAAGAACCAGGATCGATTACCCAGTGGCTTAGCAAACTCCAGGCCGGGCAATCCCAGGCTGCAGAAGCGATCTGGAATCGCTACCAGGCAAAACTGGTGTCGATCGCCTCAAAAAAACTGGACCAGAACCCTGATCGGTCCATCGATGGCGAGGATCTTGTGCAGAGCTCCTTTCGCTATGTTTTTGTGGCGATCCAAAACGGCAAGTATCCAGACATCGACAACCGCGAAGATCTCTGGGGGCTGCTGTACGTTGCGACCGTCAACCGAGTCCGGCAGCACTATCGGGACGTGAATGCGCTGAAGCGTTCCCATATTTCTTCGGTTCAGGCCATCGATCCGGCGATCCTCGAAGACCTTCAAACGCCCTTTGCACAAGCGCAAGCGGCCGACTTGCTCGAGTACCTGATGAGTCGGTTGGATTTGGAGGATCCGAGTCATACTCTGCGCAAAATCGCGTTGCTTTATCTGGACGAGCATTCCGCCAGCTCGATCGCTAAGGCACTTCACAAAAGGAAGAGGAGTATTCTGATCAGCCTGCGATTAATCCGAAGTATCTGGCAAGAGCACACGGACTTATGAATACCCCGCGACCTGAAAAAGTTCGGCAGTCCATATCGAATGCCGGTGTTGAGTCGCAACTATGGCGTCGTGTTTTGGCAATCGCGAACGAGTACGAAGAATCCTGGCACCAGGACCGATCGACCGATCCGGTCGCGTTTGCAAAACGTCATCCGGATATCCCCCATGATATCCTGAGCCAGGAACTCATTCACCTTCGCGACGAACTGGTTGCGGCCCCACCGGAAGCCGGCGCAGTCAAAGAGACCGTTGGTCGCTTTTCGATCATCGAAACACTCCGATCCGGTGGCATGGGTGTGGTTTACCTCGCGTATGACCACGAATGCCATCGCGAAGTTGCGATCAAGAAAATTCGTCCGGAATTCCGCAACGACCCGCATGTGATACGTCGTTTTCATGCCGAAGCAGAGCTGACCGCAGCGCTGGAACATCCGGGCATTATCCCGATCTACGCCAGAGGCGTCGATACTCAGGGCGAAGACTTTTATGCCATGCGATTGATCGGCCGGAGTGGTTCAGGCACCCTCAACATCGCCATCCGGGCATTCCATGATGACCTGAGCGGAGCGACAAGGTCCGATCAGAAGCAACGCATGCATCGCCTGTATCAGCTTCGACAACTGATACGCACCCTCATCACTGTCGCTGACACAATCGCTTATACCCACTCACGTGGCATCGTCCATCGGGATATTAAACCTGCAAACATACTGCTGGGCTCCTACGGTGAAGCACTGATCGCGGATTGGGGACTGGCCAGGCAACTCAATGTGCAGCACGAGAATGATTTGTCCGATCCATCAGGAAACTCGAACTCGTCATGGCCTCAGAACTCTTCTGAACCCAAATCGTCGATCACTGGCGTTGGGACGCCCGGATACGCCGCCCCGGAAATGTCTCTGGGCATCGAGAGTTCAGCACTGCGACTGGCCGACATCTATTCGCTTGGAGCAACACTGCACTGCATCCTTCACGGTTCAGCCCCGAATCAAAGTCCTGTCGACCTGGTTGCCAGTCGTACAAATCTCGCCAACCTGTCCGAATTCTGTCCGGCGATTCATGACCTTGCAGCAATCGCAGTCAAAGCGATGTCCAGCGATCAGTCTCAAAGGTATCCATCGGCACAGGCTCTGCAACTGGACCTGCAGAACTGGATCGCGGGAGAGCCGGTCAGCGCACGACGCGAAGGAAACTGGGAAAGAGCGATCCGGTGGCCATCAAGGCATCGAACAGCGGCCACAGGATTGGCAAGCGCCCTGGCCATCACCTTTCTCGCCGGTTCCTGTTTCCTCTGGTATCAGGCCACTCAAAAAAGCCTGCTGGACAGGCAGGCCCAACAGCTGAGATTAGCTCTCGATGATTCAGCTCGCTTGCTGATCGAAACTCGCAGGGCAAAGACACAGGCTGAACTGGCCAATCAGGTCGCTCAGGAGGGCCGAAGACTTGCAGTCGCGAGTCAGGAAATCGCCCAAAAACGAGAAGGCCTTGCGTTCGAAAGCCTTTTGCGTATCCAGGAAATCCTGCTGACCAACCAGGCAGCTTTTCAATCAGAGCGGCTCTACGGCCTTCAGGAACAGCTTGTCGCGCAAATGAAAGAAACCCTGGCAGCAATCCTCGATAATCTCTCAGAGAATTCCTCGCCTCACCCCCAGACCCTCGAGCATCTGCAGGTTTTGGTCCATCGTCTCTCGGCCATGGAAAGGCTGGCTGGACGCCCCGACCAGGCCGTGGCGTCCATCGACCAGGCCTGTGCATGGATGCAACGATGCTTAAGCATCGAGAACCTTCCAGATGCCACCGAAGCGAATCTCCAGCTACGCATCGGGGCACTTCGCAACCACCAGGGAAACATCGCTATGCAAAGCGGCAGTGTGGCCCAGGCCCTACCGGCAGTTGAAGAGTCGATCACCAGAATCTCCGGATTACTAAAATCACAGCGGCTGAGTGTCAAAGATCAAAAAGAAGCCGTCGCGGCTCTGGCACAATCCTACACCGCACTTTCCTCGATCATGCAGACGAGGGGCCAGTTCGACAAGGCCAAAGCGGACCAGTTAAAAGCCCTCGAATTGCTCGACGGGCAGCAGCCCCACACTTTCACAGCAGCCATGGCCAGTGCTCAAGCGCATTATGGGATGGCGATCCTCCACATCCAAAGCGAGGAACCCGAACAGGCCAGCGAGCAGTTTGAACGAACCTCGGAGGCAATTCTGCTGGCAGAGCAACTGAACAATGAACCTCTGCCACTGGAATTCCACGCGTATCGATCGCAGTTGGCCTACAATCGCAGCAATCTGCTCGTATCACAGAATCAATTGGTGGGTGCCATTGAGATCCTCAGGCAGCAAGTGCAGATTGACACTCAGGCTGTGAGCGAGTTCCACGCCAATCAAATCATCCTCGAAGCGTGGCATCGTAACACAAACTTCCTGCAAGGGCTCTACGTGCAGGCAGGCCGACAGTCAGAAGCGGTCGATGTATGTCGCACCTGGATCGAAGTCTGAGAAAAGCTCCTGATGGATTATCCACGCAGCGAACCTGCCATGCACTGTGCGATTCAGGCAAACCACTTCGCTGGTCATCTGGACCAGCAAATGAATCAGAGTGACGAAGCCCTGAATCGGTACCGCAAAGCACTCCTGATCTATGACCAGGCTGCTGCGACGCAGGTGACAAGCCCGCGGCTTGAGTACCAAAAGGTGGAACTGGAAATGCATCTGCTTCAGTCTCATTATCAGATCGGGGCCGACGACCAGGCCGCGTCCATTTTTCAAAGGGCATTGGAGGCAGCCCAACGGCTCAGAGCGATGGCACAAACCGATAGTCAGGAACTCACTGCGGCGATCCAGCAGTTGCAGCGTGGCATCGCCACCATGCGAAGTGCCAATGATCTGGAGCTGGCCACCACATCAGAGGCAAATCTGAAATCAGCGGGCCTCTGAAACCGCAAAAGGGGACATTCTACTTTTCCCGTTCACTGCGGTTGCATCCCGATGTTTCCTCCACTTGTGACTTCACTGCACACCACCTGTTTCACCTGCTGTCTCATGAAACACTGGCGAACACTGGCCGAAATCCCGTGTTATTTTGCTCGCTTCGGTTCAGCTTTTCATTCCACGTAACACCGCACCTGCAGAGCTGCTGACGCACCCTCACGGAATTGCGTTCGACGGTGCCTGGCAACTGGCGTCGCCGCGGAACCACCAGCCAGTCCACTGGCGTATCTGTTGCCCACAGGTAACACCCGCCTTCCAAAGGACACATACCCGGCCTTCAAATGCAGGAGGCTGTACAGTGGGTCACAATCGTGCAACAGAAAATCTGGTTGTGCCGTTCAGTCTGCATCAAGGCAGTCCAGGCTGAGTGGGGAGTGGGGAGTGCGCAGTGGGCAGTGGGGGAGAATGCGAGGCGGGTGACTCAAGGGCGATCGAACCTTCGAGTTGTGCTGGGTTCCGGTGACCTGATTTCAGCAGTGCGGCAAGTCTCATTCTACGCTGGAGCGGACATGAAAACGAATTTCCCGAGATCTGAGGACCTGGGTCTTGCCCCGGTCAGGCCAACGGGTGCTGACTGAGTTTTGATGCGAGGAAGCCAGTTGCAGCGAGGCGAAATTGTGGCGTCCCCCCCGCGAAGGATGAGGCGGTCTGTCACTGCTGAAGCCGAGCAGATTGCAGGATCTCCCGTCTGCTGACGAACGCCCCGCGCTGCCTGACAGGACACGATTTGTGGCAGAAAACATAGATTCCAGGACATTGAACATCGGGGCAGGTACGTGTGCGGTCACTGCAGACCGGCGATACCAGCCTTGCGGCAGAGTCCATTTCTGTCAGATTTTTCGAGAGGTCACGATAGGGCACCTTTGCATGGACGCCTGCTGGTGTTGCCACGACTGCCGTCCGATTTCGGTCATGAAAGGCGGCATTTCAGCCGACAAGCACAGGTGACAGGTAAAGGCGACAGGCACCTGGCGATGGCTCGTGGTGAAATTCCCTTCTGACGCCCGATTTTTTATAGTGCACCAGTATTGGCCGTGCGCGGGAGGTCTGGTCAGGGACCGTCTCGTGGCAATTCGGCAATTTGCACGAACCAGTCTTCTCGACAGAACGATATCCTGACGATCGGTCACTTTTGTTTTTGAGGTACATCATTCATGGTTGCTTCGACATCAATTCTCGCAGAGCGTCTGCACGAATACCCCCAACAGGCCGTAATCGACGGAACCGGCGGACGTGCGGCTGCCACTTTGGATGACTGCCTGAACCGGCACGGTGGCGTGTTGCAGCTGTTGCATCGCTACGCGGGCCGAACATTCTGTACTCCTGGCAAGCGACTGAGACTGGCCGCAGAGTCATATTATCCGGACTACATGAACGGCACAGGGCTCGACGAGATCTGGATGTGCTGCACGGTACCGATTGTCACCGGAGTCATTGATACTCGCACAAAAAAGGCACCGTTTCGAGAAGGTGAATCGCATGTGCTGACGCCGGACGGTCAGGTGATTTCCCTGCAGGACCTGATTGTCGCCAATCCGGAAGCCGTCATGGGACCGAAAGTCACGGCGTTCGCGAACGCGCTATTCGGCAGTCCCACGTGGCCGATTGTGTCGAAGAAGTTCGACAATCTGAATCCCATTCCGGACCATCTGCACTGGTCAAAATGGGAAGTTTATGACATTAATTCCTTCGACAACCCCGGGGTCAGTGCGTCGCATTATCACACCACGGCCATGGGATTGTACTCATTCGTGACGAAGGAGCAGTTTCTTGCCTGCATGAAGAGTTTCGGGAAAGGCGAGTACAACGGGATTCGGCATCTGGCGCCGCACGTGATGATGCAGCTGGATAATGGATTTGTGATGCCCAATGGCGTACTGCACTCCCCGACGAATCTGTGTACGCACGAGCTGCACGTGACGATGGACGAGCACTTTCTGGCCGAGGACCTGACGCTCGACGGACGCATTGGCGCCGCGGATGCCTTTTACGCGTGCAGGGAAGAGGACTATCCGAAAGACCGTCACGAAGACTGGGAATACCTCGTTGAGAAGTTTGATTTCGCAGCCAATCAGGATCCGGATTTCGTCCTGAAGAACTCACGTCCGTCAGTGACCGCAGAGGAATTTGCGGGTGAGGGCGTCGATGCGAAGTGGATCATTTACGGAGACTTCCTCGGGGATCAGAAGTGCTCTATTCTGCGACTTACCGTGCAGCCAGGCGGCAAGACGACGTTCTGCCCGGAAAGTCCGGCCCTGTTCCATACGAATGGCGGAAGCGGCCGCGTCGGCAAGCTGGAAGTACGATATCACCAGAATATGCTGCTGGGAGGGATTTACCCTGAGATCGGTTTCATCACTCAGGCGGCCCTGTCAAATGGTGGCGTGGAGATCGTCAACACTGGCACCGAACCGCTGGTCCTGACCTTTGACTTCCCACAGCATGCCCATTCCAAAACGCCCGGAATCGCATAAAGGGGACATTCTACTTTTCCCGTTCATTGAGATGGCGTTTGGATGATTCGATGACTCGTGGCTGAACATCCAGACGCCTTTTTCACCTGTCGCCGGATTAAACACTGAGGGGTATGCAATTCTGATTGCTTTATTCTGGTTCAGCGTTTCTTCCCACGGGTCACTACTGTTACAGCGTTGCTAACGACTGACCATGATCATCGAGATGGTCTTCCCGGGTCAGCAGCAAAGTCACGGGTGCGATTTGAACCGACCTGACGGCGGATTTCTCAGCGCGACCTGAATTGCGACTCGATCGACGGTCTGCCGGTTCCGGTTCCGCCCAACTTCCCTGACGGAATTGTCCTGCACAATGGCAGGTGATAAAGCATGGTTTTCCGGCGAATCCGGAGTGCTCCCGGCAACCAGACTTTCTTCATCACCGGCATCACGAGATACGCTGAGATTCGGCCGTCTGCTGCGGAAACGGGCCCGTGTTGTCGTTTTGCGGAATTGTGCTTACCTAAATTGCTGCTCCCGGAATCAATCCATGAACAAAATTCAGGTTCTGTCCCTGACCACGGCCATCTGGCTCAGTGCTGTTTGCTGTGCATCGGCCGCGCCGGATGAAAAGTCGCTGCAGATTCCGGATTTGACGCAGGGCGGCATCATTCCGTCCGGAGCAAAGCATGACTGGAACCTTGGACCGACCGGCTTACGGGGTTGGATGTTCTGCGACAGGTTGGTCACAACCGATGCGCGGCAGATCGCCATCACAGCAGTGGAGGATGGTTCGCCTGCCGATGGAATTATCGCGGTTGGTGACGTGATCCTTGGCGTGGGCGGCGTTCGATTCTCGTATGACCCGCGTACGGAGCTTGGGCGTGCGATCACTGTAGCGGAGTCAGACGAAGGTGGTGGTCGCCTTGTGCTGACTCGCTGGCGTTCCGGGAAAACGGAGGACGTCACGCTGACATTGCCCGTACTTGGTTCATTCAGCGCAACCGCCCCCTACGACTGTCCAAAGTCGCAACGCATCCTCCAGCAGGGCCTTACAGCGCTCGCTGAACGCATGTCGGCAGCGGATTACCCGGAGACAACCGATCCGATTCCACGTAGTCTCAACGCCCTTGCTCTTCTGGCTGGCGGCAATCCACCGCATGTCCCTCTGGTACGTCGTGAAGCGCAGTGGGCGGCGGCCTTCAGAACATCTGACTTCAGAACGTGGCACTACGGTTACGTGATGATTTTTCTGGCCGAATATGTCATGGCCACGGACGACGTCTCTGTATTGCCGGGTCTTCGTCGACTCGCACTGGAAGCGGCTGAAGGTCAAAGTGCGGTTGGTTCGTGGGGACACACATTTGCGTTGCCTGACGGTCGCCTTCAGGGTTATGGCATGATGAACTCCCCCGGCCTGCCGCTCACGATCGGGCTGGTGCTGGCCCGCGACGCCGGTCTTGCGGACCCCGAAATCAACGAGGCTATCGAACTCAGTTCACGACTGCTTCGATTTTACACAGGAAAGGGTGCTGTTCCCTACGGCGATCATGCCGCATGGACGGAAACGCATGAAGACAATGGCAAGTGCGGGATGGCTGCCGTGTTGTTCAATTCGCTTGGCGAATCCCGCAGTGCCGACTATTTCACTCGCATGGCCCTTGCGTCGCATGGTAATGAGCGAGACTGCGGCCACACGGGCAATTACTTTAACCTGCTCTGGTCGCTGCCTGCGATCGGACAGGCCGGGCCTGACGCGACAGGTAGCTGGATGCGGGAATTTGGCAGTTGGTATCACGATCTTGCCCGACGCTGGGATGGCACATTCACGCACCAGGGCCCACCAGAGCCCGATCATGACAGCTATCACGGCTGGGATGCGACCGGAGGTTACCTGCTGGGATACGCCCTGCCGCTCAGGAAGATCCGCCTGACTGGAAAGACGCCGGGCGTGGTCGAAACGCTTTCCCAGGAAATGGCTCAGACCATCGTCGCTGACGGGCGGGGCTGGAACAATAAAGATCGTCGCAGCTTCTACGAGCAAATGACGGATGCTGAACTCGTGCAACGTCTTGGTTCGTGGTCACCCATTGTGCGCGAGCGAGCCGCCATGGCGATCTCGTGGCGGAAGCAACCGCCATTGTCTGACGTCATTGCACTGCTGGATTCAGACAGTCTCGACGCGCGGATCGGCGCCTGCCACGCCCTTGAGCAGTTACGTGGTGATGGAGCACCAGCGGTTCCTCAACTGCAACGCACACTCACACATGAGGATCTCTGGCTGCGGATCCGTGCCGCATCAGCGCTGGCTGCGATTGGCAAGCCGGCCGTTTCCACGCTTCCCGAATTGCTTGATCTGATCGCCCGCGATCCGGCGGCAGATGACCCCCGCGGTATGGAGCAGCGATTTGTCGCCATGGCCGTGTTTAGTACCCTGCTGCCCAGGTTGCAGTCGCTTGAAGATGTCGATCAGGATCGGCTTCTGGCGGCCATTTCCCGGGGCCTTCAGAATCAGGATGGTCGAGCCCGCGGCGAAATCAGTGAGATCTATCACCGCCTCAACTACCAGCAAATCCGGCCTTTACTTCCACTGATCCTTGAAGCCATTCAGACCCCAGCCCCCAGCGGTGAAATGTTTGCCGATGGAGTCCGATTGAATGGGCTGAAGTTGATGGCCGCAAATCACATTGAACAGGGCATGCAGGCCGCCGCGGACTACCTGCGTACCCAGAACCCGTGGGCCAGCGAACACCGCACACCGGAAATTCTGGCAGTACTCGAAGCGTATGGTGCAGAAGCCCAGGCCATCCTTCCCCACCTCGAAAAGACGGCAGCGATGTTTGACAAGGGCGAAAGCAACTTTCCCCGGCATCTGAGTCGACAGAAGGCAAAGGCCGTCCGGGATGCCATCAGCAGGATCAAGGCTGCCGAAGAGCACCCGGAGTTAAGATCCATTGAGTAGACGCCCCGGGAACCGGGAAAACCACAGAAAACGGGCTCACCGTACACAAACGGCAGGTGCGTCGCTTCCGGTCTGGCAGCATCGCTAAATCGCAGAGTTGGGACGTCGCTGTCTACTTTCCCCAGAGCGGAGCCACATTCCCGCTGTCCCACAAATCCCATTTCTCCTGTAACTCACGCACCTTGTCCGGCATCGTTTCGGCAAGGTCCTGAGTTTCACTGATGTCACTGGCGAGATTGTACAACCTTGCGTCCGTCACTCCGGCGTTTCGCCGCAGAGTTGCTGAATCGACCTGACGGTCATACCGCACCAGCTTGTAGTCACCACTCCGAATGGCCATCTGCGAACCGAAACGCCAATACAGGGCGTCATGCATCGGTCCCTTGTGAACTCCATCCAGCAGGGGCAGCAGATTCACGCCATCCAGCGTTGCCTCCGGCTGCACACCCGCTGCAGCAAGGGCTGTAGCCGCCAGATCCAGCTGAATCACAGGCGTGTCAACGACGGCCGGACTGATCCGCCCTGGCCATGACACAACAAAAGGAACGCGAATCCCACCCTCCAGCGTTGTCCGTTTGGAACCACGCAACGGTGTATTGATCGCCCCATTGACCGTCACACCGGGCATCGTTGGTCCCCCATTGTCGCTGACAAACATGACCAGCGTCTGCTCACGCTGACCGGTTTTCTCCAGCGTTTCGAGCACCGTACCAATCGCATCATCCATCGCCAGCATCATCGCGGCATATGTCCGGCGTTGTGAATCACGGATCCCCGAAACCCTCGCCAGTCGCTCCTCCGTGGCGTGCATTGGCGTATGGACCGCGTTGAACGCGAGGTAGAGAAACCACGGCTTCTGCTGATGCCTCTCGATGAACGACACCGCCTCACGTCCAAAGGCATCGGTACTGTAATCCAGTTTCCCGACCGGCTCATCACCACGCAGCATTTTTTCAGCATCAAAGTAGCTGTGCGCACCGCCCAGAAATCCAAAGAATTCGGCAAACCCGCGTTGCTGAGGCCGCATGGCAGAATGTGAACCAAGATGCCATTTCCCCACCAGCGCAGTCGCATAGTCCGCCGCTTTCAGGCGGTCCGCAATCGTCGTTTCCGACACGGGTAAGCCTGTCATCGCCCCCCCGGGATTGAACTCATGCCCGAATCGCTGCTGATATCGCCCCGTCAACAGTCCGGCACGAGTCGGTGAACAATAGGGGCCACTGACATACCCACTACTGAACCGAGCACCGCCAGCCGCCAGACGATCCAGATGCGGCGTAGGGATATCCTGACACCCATGGAATCCGACGTCCGCATAACCCATGTCGTCGCCAACAATCAACAGGATATTCGGCCGATTGTGTTCCTCACCTGCCATGGCAATGTTTACCATCGCAGTGAGACTGCCAACGACCCCAAGCCACGCGGCAATCTGACGCACACTCATGATCATTGACGCACTTCCCTTTAGTTGTTCAGGGTCTCTGTGGTTATCAGGCCCGGATGAGCCACCCCGCCTGCTCGGTCCGATCATACCGCACACGACTCCAGCCACACGTGGCAGCCGTCTCCCGTGTTGCTATCAGACCGTTACGCTCACGGCAAAAAGTGTACACGACCTCGTTCCACGTTGCGAACTCAGCAGTATCTACACTCCGACGACACAGAAGCGACATGGCCGCAGCCCGGTCGAGCAGCCGCCCCGATTCGAATTTCTTCAGCAAACTGAATCGGCCAGGGACACCTCTGGAACGCCATCGCCCGCACTGACTCAGCCACGGGATGCATAATCGCGTCTTTTCAGCGCGCAGTCACGGCGTCTGGATGGATGAGAGCGGCATCCGCGAAACAGAATGCATCCGGGATATTCCTGATGTGCAGCGGAACGCGAAGTGCGGCCTGACCAGTGAGGCCATGGTATGTCGAGGGGTACGGTGATCGCTCGCCAGGCTATCACCAGATCTCTCGCGCTTTACCAAATCAGGACGGATGTCCGCAATCTGTTGGAGACAGCCCGCATGCCCAGCCATCGAAAGCGATGGATCGGTTCGGGGAAGTCTCTCAGTGCTCAGACCTGATGGCTTATCCGAAAGAAAATTACAAACAGAATCGCTCAGGAATGGTGCGAACGGTTGAGCAAATCCACACGATCGTCGGACGCTGCACCACACGCTCTCACCTGATCAATCAGCACTCCAGACCCTTGTCACCGGAAACCAGCTCATGATGAAACCGTCTGCACGCCTGCTTCTATGCCTCGCTCAGGGGTGCTTCACAGTCCTGCCGCCAATGAGCGTTCGTGCGCAGGACGTCGGCGTCACAACGTCAACGGATAATAAAGCAGATAACAAAACGGATCGGCAGATCGACGCAGAGACCGCGATTCGGGCTCGCGTGGAAGAATTTGTGAAGGCATACAATGCTCATGACGCGGAGGCTGTCGCAGGCTTATTTCTGCCTCAGGCACAAATCGTGGATGAAGCGGACAACACCATACAGGGGCGAGACAATATTCAACGGGTTTTTGCCGAGGTCTTTGCAGAACAGCCGGACACTGACATCTCGATTCAGGTCGAATCCATTCGATTGATCGGAACAAATCTGGCGGTCGAAAACGGAACGACGACCACCATCCCTCCGGCCGGACGAACGTCGGAATCCGGCCGATACAGCGTGCTTCATATCCTGCAGGGGGGAACATGGATGATGGGTGTGGTCCGTGACGTCCCTGCTGAGCCGTCACATCGGGATCAACTCCAGGCGTTGAGTTGGCTGGTGGGTGACTGGGTCGACGAAAGTCGCGATGGCAAGGTGCGAACGTCCTGCCGCTGGGCTGATAACGACTGCTTCCTGCTGCAGGAAATCACAATTCTGCGTACCGGTAAAGAGATGCTCAGGGTGAACCAGAGAATCGGCTGGGATCCGCTGAAAAAGCAGTTCAAGGCATGGGTCTTCGACTCCGAAGGCGGGTACGGCGAGAGCCAATGGACACCGACTGAATACGGCTGGCTGATCAGGGCAACTTACGTCAACACCGATGGGACCACGGCGACAGCCACAAATCGAATTACGCAGACAGGGCAGGATCGTTACGTGTTTGAATCAACAGATCGTGTCTCCGGAGATGAACTACTGCCGGCAGTCCGCGTGATCGTTGTCCGACAACCACCTCAGCCGCTGGAACCTGAACCCGTTGCGGCCTCGGAAAAGTAGCGCCGCCCCAGCTTCACGGAATTGATTGAGCTTTCGTGGCAATGCACACCATGAGATCGTCCGTCAGGAATCCTGAACGGGCAGTTTCGGTATCTTAACAGGATCCCCAATATGAAAACTCGAGCCGTGCCTGTTCTGGTTGGTATTTTACTCTTGCTGATCGCTGCAGATGCCATGGATGCGGCTTTTGCCCGAGGAGGTCGAGGAGGCGGTGGAGGCGGTGGAGGACGAGGACGCGGTGGTGGTGGTGTGTCACGTCCGACCGCTGGATTTTCCGGGAGCGGTGCCGCTCGCTCAACCGGTGGATTCTCGGGTGCGACACGAGCTTCAATCGGAAGTTCGCCGTCGTTGAATCGAGCTGGTGGCACGGCCACGCGGGCAACGTCACGCTCATCACGGCCTCAACTGGCCGGCGGCTCAACATTGCCCCCGTCCCTTCAACCCGGAACACGACCGAATCTCGGCAAGGGACCGGGATCGGCTTCTCGACCATTCACATCACCATCGACTCGACCAGGCACCGCAGGAATTGGCGCGAGGGCAGAAATCGCTGAGCGTCCGGGCAGCAGATTGTCGGGGCAGGGGATTGCTGATGTCGGATCTCGACTTCCCAATCAGGGGGTCGGACTCACGGACCGTGCGGCCAATCGCCCCCAAACCATGGAAGACCGCCGCACCAGTTTGAACAACCGCATCACATCACGAAACGAGCAGCGGCAAACACATCGAGGAGATCAGCAGGATGATCGTCAGGACTGGCGTGACAGCAATCGCGAGGACTGGCAGAACTACGGCAGTGAACATCACGGAGACTGGTACAATGGCAGCTGGGACCCCGGCGAAGGCTGGGATTACATGTGGGACAATTATCCCGGCGCAGCAGCCCTCGGTGTGACGCGATGGGGCGTCAATCGCGTGGCCTATGGATTCGGCTACTGGGGCTATTCCAACCCCTATGTGACCGACAGCAGCAGCTCAGGTTCCAGCTACAGTTACTCCGAGCCACTTGTGAACTACTCGGAGAGTACCTCGGAGAACATCGTTACGGAGCCGAATCTGGCGGAACCAGGGGCTGCGGAACCAGGGGCTGCGGAAC
>CAIYBH010000246.1 GCA_903924405.1 uncultured Planctomycetaceae bacterium
AGAAACATCGTAGCATCCCTTCCAGATGAACCCTATCACAGATTGGGTGATTCCAGCCGTTTGGCTGTATTTCCCATGTGATCCACACCAGCGAGTCAGATCAGGTGGTGACAATCAGCGGAAGCCACCACCACCGCCACCTGCTCCTCCAGCACTGCCGGCTCCACCGAATCCTGAAGTCCCGGTTCCCATATTCAACGAATTCCCGTAGGCACGCTCCGCTTCGGCGGAGGGGATCCCCGCTGATAGCGCGGTTCCCACGATCACTCTCTGACCGGCAGCAGGAACACCCATCAGAGTCATTGCAGCTACGATTACATTTCGGCGATCTTCATCAAGCTTGTCGCAGGGCGGACAACCCTCAATCAGCGCGGCCAGCTCGGTCGACGCGGCTTCCACAATAATTGGAAATGGCACCTGTCCGGCACGAGCCGCGATCTGACGCAGGTGGGCTTCACCTGCAGGATTCAGCCGCGAAGTGCCCGCAACAAATTCGTGTTCGTAGATCACGAAGTCGCTGGCCTCGCCATGCATCTCCTGCAGTTCCATAATCGGTCGAACACTGGAACCGACCGGCGCTGGCGGATCCGGGAGTGGCGCCGGGACCGAAATCCTGTCACGTATGCATCCTGAACTTGCCAGCAGGCAACCAGCCAGAAGCAGACTTTTTCGATTATTCCCTGCCACCAGACCGCTCCCGAAAGAATTATCAGTCAGAAAAACCTGAGTATCACCCGTTCAGCTGAACAGCTCGCCAGGTTGTCTACGGAAACTCAGCATCACCCGCCGAGACCACGCACCTTTGGTATCGCACAGTGCCGCCTCAACAGTCACTGAGAAAACCCAACCTTGCCTGTTGAAAAATAGCGTGCACTGTTTTCGTAACTGTTGAAATACAGATTCGGGTGCAGCAATTGATCACGGTAATTGGGCCAGACAGTTGCTCTGTGGTGATGACCCGGTCGTCCCTCAATACGGTTCCTCAGGAAGAAATCCACGTCAGTAGGTTCTGTAAAATTCACCCCCGGCAACAACTGGGGCACTTCGCTGGCGTCGAGGGCATGCACAATCTCCGGGCTGATAATCACCACCAGCTCAGACTCGTCAGAATTCGCACCCCGGGAACTCCCCAGACTTCCGAGCAGAGGAATGTCTCCAAAGCCCGGCAATCGGCTCGTGGCACCACTTTGCTGCTGCTGGCTCAGGCCGGCAATCGCCAATACCTGACCTTCTCGCAATTCCACAGTTGTGGATGCTGATCGTGTATCAACACCGAAGACACCATTGACAGACAGCGAGCTATTGATCGAACTGAATTCAGGATTGACCTGCAGACGGATCCGGTCCTTGTCCAGAACAGTGGGAGTAAACGTCAGCATTGTGCCATAGCCACGGAACGTTGTGGACGCCGCCTGAGCACCATCGACTCCGACAATCGTCGGGACCGCAAACTCGCCACCGGAGATAAAGGTCGCCGGCTTGCCACTGATCGTCACGAGAGTGGGTTCAGCCAGAATCTTCGCCACCTTACGCTGCTCCAGCGCCTGCAGCGTCAACTTGAAACGGTCCTCGCCAAACGTCCCGCTTACCACAGCGTTGCCTACTCCGGAAGCACCAGCGCCGAAGATGAAGTCACCAATCTCTGCGTCAAAATCCGCTCCAAGGCTTCTTGCTGCCGATCGCTTCAGCTCGGCAATTCGCACCTTCAGCATCACCTGATGCTCTCCCGGAACCCGAATCAGGTTGATAATCGTCATGGAATTCGTGATGGAATCGAGGTTGATCTCCTCCATACTCGCCAGTGTGGCGTCGACGGTTCCCGTGCCGACACCGGTTCCGCCCTGCAGCCCGGCCTGATTGCCACCCTGTCCACCTCGACGCAGAAACGACAGAATCTGCGAGGCCTCCTCAGCATCCCGCGCCTGCCCCTTCACAATAATCTTGTCCGCGACCGGAATCAGCCGGATGAAACTGTTGGGAAACAATTGCGATATCTGCTGCTCCAGTTTACGAATCTCAAGATCACGAAGCGCCAGGTCCTTCTGCTGGGGAGTCACGTGAACAACAAAGCTGAACAGCTCAGAGGCATTCTGATCTCCCAGCCACACGGTGACCGTTGTTCGGCCAGGATTCTTACCGATCATTTCCAGCTCACGCTGGCTGAAGGGAGTTGTCTCGACAATCTCCGGATCAGCAATCGATGCTCTGGCGATGTTCTGCTTGAACAACACGACCTTGGAATGCCGCTGTTCCAGTCGGAGTTCCGCTGTCGGTTCACTGATGTGGGAAATCGTGCGGTTAATCGAATCGACCGCATCGGAGGTTGCGCCCTCCTGAGCTGAAATTGGCAAACTGCAGGCCAGCCCGAAAACAATTCCAGCAATACCCGGTAACCGTGACCTGCTCATCGCTCTATCCCCATATGTTCGTCCACAGTTGTTCTGCTGTGAGCACACAAGGTGTCACATCCCCGGGGCTGCCCCAAAGCCTGATGGCTCAGACAAAGACAATACGCCAGGTGGCAAAATCCCTCTCACGTTTATTCGGCATTTCCTCCCGGGGGAAAAAACGCATTCGACCTTTCTTCAAGGGTTTTCAGGAAATAGTTCCACACACTTTGTTTTTTTTCGGGATCGCCTGCATTTCCCACAGATCCGGAGGAATTCCGCGTTCCGGCAGTCTCTGACTGTTCAGCAGAACCGGCAGTATCGGAAAGGATCGCGATTGTCTGTCAGATCGAGTCGCTGCATTTGATTGCGCACGCTGCGTCATAGCACGGTCAATCTCCCCACCATGCTCCTTCTGGTCGCGGCTATCCAGTTGTAGCAATCACAACGATCGAACCCGAAAAATCACCTGAATGCAACATGCCTCTTACACCGTGTCGTTGGGGATTTTCCGACTTTTCCTCCGGGACGTGACTGTCAGAAACGCAGCGACTGAGTCCGCGACGTCGAACACCAGTACAGGAGCCGAAGAGGTCCGCTTTAAAAATCAGAAGTGGACGCGAAAAGCCTCGCTGACTCGGCACAGATATGCCTCGGTACTCAAAGGAATGGAAGTCCTATGAAGTCGTTTCGCCATGCCGTGGTGCCCTCAGTTGCCACCTTGCTGCTGTTTTCCGGGGGGCTTGTTGCTGCACAGGAAGATGTGCCGCCCGCAGAGTTTGCTGCTCCGGACGCCACGTCATTTCAGGAAAGCCCAACCCCGGTTCCGCCAATTCCTGAACCCATGCTGGAAGAACAGGCAATTTCCGCTGCTGAACCTCTGATGGTACCACCAGCCTGCGACACGGCGTCACAATTTCCACCGGTGATGTACCCGCCGATGTCGATGCATGTCCCACAAGTCATGCCTTACGGCCCTTCCTGCCCATCCCTTGTTCCCATGACAACCTCCGGTGGAACCTGCTGCATTTCGCCAATTCAGACAACGTCCGGCTGGTGCCCTCCTCCGGTGCAGTTTGAATCACCCTGGTGCCCCGGAACTGGTGGGTTGCAGACAGCCACCTACCCGGCGCCAATCGACCCGAGTTTTGCCCCGTTTGTCGCCGGATACCCCTATGCGACTGCACCCATCTACGCGAACAGCCCCTCGTCGAGATGCCGACCACATCCGCTGCGCGCCGACGCGCTGCTGCATGTCAGCCCGGGCAATATGTTTCCCATGGGACCAATTGCTCCCGTAGCCCGTGGATCCTATTACTTCCGCCCGTACAACTTCCGGCAGGTACAGCTGGACCAGATGCGTGCCGCGATGTGGACCGGCAACACAACCTCACCGTATACCTCTCCACTGTTGCCTGAACTCGCAGCCAAGCTGGAAAACTACAAGCACTCCCTCGATCGAGCCCTGCTGCCCTCGCTGGGCAATCCCCATGCACCAGCACCGGGAAGCCTTTCTCCCCTCGCCCCTCGCTAACGAAAAAGGGGTCAGGTCTCTTTTCTGAGTTCATTCCACCAGGCGCACAGGTGACACGCGGGGTTCCAGCGGCAGGCGATCACGCACAGTGATCGTCCCATTCCCGGAACTCGACAGGCTTCCCACCACAATTGAGAAATTGTAGGTGCCGTTTCCGCTGATTTTCAGTTGTGCCCACTTCGCGTAGATCCGACCTGAAATTCCACCGGGAAACGGGGCTCCGTCGTTGACGTTGATCGCCTGCGAATTGAATCGTCTCTGATAGTACACCATGTCCTGAAACACCCCGATTCCGGGGGCTTCAGAGTAATCAAAAGCCGGGTTATTGATATCGATGGGTGTCATTGTCACCAATGCCCCATTCATGGTGACTCCGCCAAATCGTGTTTGCTGCGCTCCGGATGGACGCGTGTTACTCGGTACACTCAGATCCGACTGGTCGCTGCCACCAGTCACAGGATCCCAGGTTGAGCCGGTGTTGTAGATCATGACCCCGCGGGCAACGACATTGCCACCGGTGATCGTCAGCACGTTACCACCTCCATTTGTGTTGCGCAGCACATAGATTCCTTCTTTAAGCACAACGTTGCCGCCGGTGATGCGGATACTGTCGTAAATCCCGGGATAAAGTGTTGTCACACCGGTTGCAGAATTATGGTTGTTTGGCGAGACCAGATTGCGGGGAGTGCCCGTCGATATGGTCACTCGGCCCAGTTGACGATTGATGACACCCGTGTTTGTTGTTGGAATTGGCAGCAGAGTTGTCGTGTGATCGTGAAAGGGGTCGTCAACCGGATCGTTCATTCCCGCGTACAGTTCCTCCACTGCCGGTGCCAGATAATTTGCGGCATCGTCCACTCCGCCAGCAACATACAGTTCCACAGCCTGCAGAGTCGTCCCGCTGCCACCAAGCGTGACAGCCGCCTGCCCTGACGAAATCAGCCCCACCGTCGCTCCGTACTCATTTTCTCCCGCGCGATTGGAGTAGACAATAATCGCTGAGTCCACGGTGAGTTTTGCATTACTTCCGGACACGCTGAGCCCCGGATTTCCCAGTGGGTCCAGCACCACAACTCCCGCATTTCGCGGTATGCTGCGATAGCCCGCCACTGCTCTCGCCGTGGAACTGAAGTGCGACGTTCCGGTACCAGCAATCTGAATAAAATGTGTGTCCAGAGGATGGCTCACCAGGACCTCCACATACGCAGAATTCCCGGTAAATGGACCACTCACCGGAGGATGATGTACCGCCACCTGACTGCTCGACGTCATTTCGTCGTCCCGCGGTAGTCCGTTCAACCCATAGGCCACGGATTCTCCATAGGCCTGTAGAGAGTCATGCGGTGCACCACGTTTCAAGGCAATGGCGACACTCCGAGCGGTAGCATCGGCGACACTCTGGGCACGCTCATGACTGGCCAGCAGCAGGCCGCCATCCACCGTTAGTCCGATCAGTCCAATCAACAGTGGCAGCAGCAGGGCGACCAGCAGCAGGACATATCCCGCTCGCCCACCTTGTCGTTTGTACCTGCTTGTCTGACGGTGCTGTTTCATGAGGTTAGTCCAAAGCTCGCAGGTACGATCAGTACCTTTTCGCCATTGCAGAATCCGCCGGTTCGAAACAACTCAATCTGAAGATTCCCGGGAAGTGTCGATGTGTCTACCGCAACATGCTAATTGGCGATCACCATCCGGGATTCACTACTGAAACTGGCCGGCGTCAGTCGCAGAAACGAAACGATATGAGTGCTGTTGATTGTCACTTTCACCGTGACGAGATTGCCCGGTGCATTAATTGGTCGGCGTGGTGCCGTCGCCTGCCATGTCACTTCCACATCGACATGAGAAGGATCGATAGCAGCAGCCTGCATAATCGGGTCGATACGGTCATGAATCGCGGAGACCGCCAGTTGTCCGTTCCACGGCCCTTTTTCAGTGGCATCGGCGCCATGCACAACGGCCATCCGCGCACCCATTCGCGCGGCCTCGTGACACAACCCGGCGCGCTGAATGGCGACCCCGAGATCAATCGCACCAAAAAAGATCAGCAGCAGCACCGGAAGCAGGACCGCCGCTTCCACAACTGCCGTCCCCGCTCGGCTGGCGTTTCTCTGATGTGTCTGTCTGTCGAGTCTCCTCATAGCGCCCTCCAATTCAGTCTTCGCGCCACGCGAACATTTCACAAGCGGGGAGTTCACAGTACGTGACGGCATGGTCACAGAATGTTTACCACTCACCCGGCCTGCCGGATGGATCCTCACAGGGTTTTACGGAGTTTGCGCCATCACAACGGTCCGGGACATTGACCAGATATGCGGCAACCCGGGCCAGATGACCAGTGTTTCGAAGGAGCACTGTGCCTGAACACTGACACGTCCCAGTTCCAGTACAGAAAGATCGACGGTGATATCGGCTGGAGTCAATGGAGGATCGATTGACGTGGACTCAGTGATCGCACGCTGCTGCACGGCAGCGACCCAGTTTCCGGTGCCACCAAATTTTCCCGGAGCATTCAGACTCGCAAACGCAGCTCCCTCGCTCGTGGCACTGGTCAGACAGATGTACTTCAGGGCAAATCGTCCCACATCAACACATCCCAGCAGGACCAGGATCAGCAGTGGCAGCGACAGCACGAACTCGATCGTTGCGGCCCCTCGTCGCTCATGACACTTCCGGCGTAATGCGATTCGCATCAGAAATTCCTCCACGTACGACTCAGTACCGACCAGGTGGACGGAAGACCATCCATGTTACGGTCAGGATGGAGATCGTTGCAGCCAGGATCAGAAGACCACTATGGACCATCGAATGATTTCGTCGAATGTCCCTCACCCATGCCAGCAGCGAATCTGTCACATCCAGCGAGGACAAATCCAGCAACCCCTGCCAGATCGCCAGTCCCGCGAGTCCGGCAAGCAGCACACCGCAGAACAGCATGACTGACGATCGAGAGAAATGTATGTGTTCCTGAAAACCGGATGACCGCCAGTCGGGATGCACGGCCGAGCAGCGTCCGGTCAACTCCTCCAGCAGCTTTCGATCCGCACTCGCCAGAGACTCCACGGTGATCCAGGGTTCTGACAGGTTCCTCATCAGCTTCAGCTGCTCTGCATCCAGAGTCCCCTCAATCTGCGATTGCTCAATCCTCTGCTGCAAACGGCAGTACAGTGAACGGTAAAATTCACTGTTCACTTCGTGTCGACCACAGCCCTGACCAGCAAAACGCTGCACAATGCGCAGCCATTCGCCCCACGCCACTCGCAGCATCCGCGACGTTTCGGTTTCTGCCACTCCACTCGCCATCTGATCAGCCCTCATTCAGTACTTCCCCGATGACTCGCAAGATCTGCAGCATGGAAGGCAACAGAACAACAAGAAACACGACAGGAAAAATGAACAGAATTGTTGGAAACAGCATCTTGACACTCGCCTTCCGGGCTGATTCTTCAGCACGCTGCATTCGTTCCGTTCGCAGAGTTTCTGCGTGAGTCCGGATCGATTTCGTCACACTCGAGCCAAATCGCTCTGCCTCTCGAACAATGGTGGCCAGATAACGCAGCTCCGGAATTTCAAAACGTGCACTGAACTGCGACAGTGCCTCCGGCGCTGACATACCGAGTTCCATAGAACGGCTGACAAGCCAGAGTTCCGAAGCCAGCAGCGGATGCGCAAGACGCAACTCTCGTCCCACACGCTGAATACCCGCATCCAGACTGAGTCCGGCATCGGCGCACACCACAATCATGTCCAGGGCGTCCGGCAATGTTCGACGGATTTCCAGTTGTCGCGAGTTCTCACGCCACTTCAGCAGGTATTCCGGAAGCAGATAACCCAGGATTCCGGATGCGATCATCAGCAGAACCGTCAACAGTCCTGATAAAAGCCCCATCAACCCCAGACACATGACCAGGATAGTCGGTACCATGATCAGCAGCATCTTCGCTCCGGGGAAAGCAAGCACCGCCTGCTCACCATAGAAGCCTGCCCGTATCAATCGCGTGCGCAGCTTATCCTTTTCCTCGATACTCTCAGGGATCAATGGAAACCCCATACGGGGAATCACATTGGTGACCAGTTTTCCAACCGTATCGACTCCGCTCGAAAACTCATCCGGCTTCAGTTCACTCAGTCGTTCTGTCAAGCGGCTTCGCAGGCCTGTCGTCCACACCACGACAAATGCCACCAGACAACTGGCGGCTACGAATGCAGTTATCAGCAGCATGATATCCATGCGAAGGCACCCCCGGAATTTTTTGCAGCAGGCTTCAACGGACTGATCCGCTGCATCAGAAATCAAAATTCACAATCCGGCGAATCCAGATAGCTCCGATACACTCTGAACCAAAGCCTGCAGCGATCAGCCATGGATAATCCAGCAGAATCACCATATGCTCAGGATTGATCAGGTACATCAGTCCGTAAAGCATCAATGGCAGAAACAGCAGTACCGCAGCCTGAAACCGACCTTCCGCAGTCAGGCTTCGCACTTCGCCGCGGATTCGAGATCGTTCACGAATCATCTTTGACAGATTTTCCAGCGCCGTTGCGAGGTTACCACCCGCTTCACGCTGCACGGTTGACGCCACGACAAACATCCGGATCTCCACCAGGCCCGTACGTTTGGCAAGCTGCACAAGGGCAGCATCGGCTGGAAGTCCCAGATTCTGCTGCTCAACACAATATGCAAATTCCCCGGAAATCGGTTCACCGAATTCACTGGACACCAGCTGCATCGCCTGTGTCGCAGTCTGGCCAGCCAGCATCACCCGACTCATCATCGAGTAGGCATCCGGCAATTGAGACATCAATTGCTCCAGTCGTGTGGAACGCACGTAGAACACTCGTAACCACGGTGTGACCATACCAACAACAGCCAGGATCAGCGGCACCCAGATGATCCGTGTCAGCAACAGAGCTGGCAGCGAAAGCAGCAGCCCGAGGGCAACCGACTGCAGTATGACACGCGATACACTGATGGAGAGTCCGGACTGCTCCACCATCAACTGCAGCGAACGCCACCAGCCTGTCGGTTCTTCCGAGTCTCCAGGTGCGTCGTATGTGGCGGCATTCAGATTTCGAAACAGACGACTTTGCGGCACAGGGCTGCTGATCGTTTCCGAGATTCGCTTGCGGATACGAGTTGAATCACTTTCTTTCAGATCACGCAGCAATGCCGCTGCAGCAATCGTAGCCATCAGCACTGCCAGAAACGTCAGGACAGCGATCCACGTAGCAGTCATTTGCGATCCTCCTGCACGCTCGGTTCCGCCGGGATTCCCTCGGTCATCATACGGGCCTCAAAAATATCGGGTGAAAAACTGATTCCGTAGGCTTCCAGTCGACTGAGACAATGTGGTCGGATCCCCGTGGTGCAGAAATACCCAAGCGCCCTGCGCCGCGCATCAATCCCCGTCTGCCGATAGGTGAAAATGTCATG
Organism: uncultured Planctomycetaceae bacterium; assembly: GCA_903924405.1. Classification (GTDB taxonomy): domain Bacteria; phylum Planctomycetota; class Planctomycetia; order Planctomycetales; family Planctomycetaceae; genus SXXK01. Next base: position 9,359 of record CAIYBH010000246.1, read on the forward strand.
CATGGAGAGCGTATCACCCTCCATGCCGGTAATTTCGGAAACCGCGATCACCTTGCGCAGTCCACCGGAAAGTCGCGCCACCTGAAGCACAAGGTGAATCGCTGAGGCAATCTGTCGTCGAACAACCCAGACCGGCATCTCATAGCCGGCCATCCCCACCATCACTTCCAGGCGACTAGTCGCATCCCGGGTACTGTTGGCATGAATCGTGGTCAGACTCCCTTCATGCCCCGTATTCATTGCCTGCAGCATGTCAATGGCTTCTCCGCCGCGGCATTCACCCACAATGATTCGATCCGGCCGCATTCGCAGAGCGTTCCGCACCAGATCACGCTGCGTAATCTGACCCTGCCCCTCGATATTCGGTGGACGGGTTTCCATGCGTACAACGTGCCGCTGCTGCAACTGCAACTCCGCCGAATCCTCAATCGTTGCGACACGTTCAGAAGCCGGAATCGCTCCCGAGAGCACATTCAGCAGTGTTGTCTTCCCGGAACCGGTTCCACCTGAAATCAGGATGCTGAGTCGGGCTTCGATGCAGGCATTCAGAAATGTCAGCATTTCCCTCGTCATCGAGTTATTAGCAATCAATTTCTCCGCCGTCAGTGGCTTTGTGCCAAACCGACGAATCGATAACAAAGGGCCATCCAGTGCGAGAGGTGGGATAATGGCATTCACACGACTGCCGTCAGGCAGACGGGCATCCACCATCGGACTCGATTCATCCACTCGACGCCCAACCCGACCCACAATCCGCTGAATAATCTGCAACAAGTGACCATCATTATCGAATGACAACCCCTCCACGTGATCGAGTAGCCCATTTCGTTCGACATAAACATCCGAGGCACCGTTCACCAGGATGTCTGAAATCTGGGGGTCTGACATCAACGGCTGCAGAGGCCCCAGTCCAAAAGTCTCATCCATGACTTCACTGATCAGCGCCTCACGCGTCGCCTGACTCAGTAATTCTCCCGACTGATTGCACAACTGCTCCGTCGCAGCACGCACCTCCTTTCGCAGCTCCTCATCCTTCATTGTGCCCAGCAAACTCAGATCCATTGCTGAAATCAATTGCCGGTGCAGCTTGCTTTTGATACGACGGAAATCAGCAGCCCCATTTGCCGAGTTTGCTCCATTCGCTTTTGACCAGACCACAAGTCATCCCTCCTTCACAGATTCTTCATCAGCTCTTTGGTGTATTGCTCAATCTGTTGAGCAATCTGTGAGCGGGGAAAACCGATCACAAACGGAATTCCCGTGTTCGCCGAACGAGTCACGACTTTGCGGTCCTCGGGAAGCAACAGGTCGATCGGCAAGCTCAACGCCGTCTCCACCTGTCGCTGCGAAAGCTGCTCAACCTGTCCTGTACGATTCGCAATCAATCTCACAGCACTCTTCTGAATACCACGCTCAGCCAGATACTCCAGCACGCGACTCACACTGCGCAGGGAACAGAAATCCAATTCAAGGACAATCAGAATCACCGAGGCCATTTCCAGAGCTGCGAGCTGCTCGGCATAAAGACCGGGCTGAATATCGATCACGACGAACGGGTACAGGGTTCTTGCCATCGAAATCGCCGTCACAACCGTCTTGACGGAAATCGCAGGGATCTCTTCAATCTTCAGTGGCGCTGCCAGCATCGCAACGCCACTTTCCGCAAACGTCAGCAATTGTGTGAATATCGTTTCGTCGACAAGACTGATATTGCGTTCAAGGTCAGCAAGACTGTGCTTCGGTTTCACATCCAGCAATGCCGACAGGTCACCCGTCGCCAGATTCAGATCTATGACTGCACACTTTGTCCCGGTAGCACAAATTGTGGTTGCCATGTTGGCTGCCACAGTCGCAGACCCCGCGCCCGGTGAGGGAGAAAAAACGGCGATTACTTTGCCGCTGGAAGCATTCCGCGAGCGTCTGAGCATCGCCTCAACTTCCTTCTCGAGGTCCTCCTCGTTCAGATACTCGTCAACACCACAATTGTGCAGCAGATGCAGTATCTGTCGCGGATCCGGAGGTCCCACGACCACCAGTTTCGATTTGACGTGACACTTCAGCTCTTTCAGATCATCGTCGAAATCCTGCTGCGTCGGCTGTACGGCAATCACGACATCGGGTTTGACGTTTACCAGTTGTTTTCGCATCTCGTGAAGATCCGTCGTGGAAATGTTGCGACAGTCCCAGGACCACTTCTGAAGGACAGATTCAATACGTAATGCGACGGCATTGTCAGGGCTGATGACCACAGCTCGCATTTTGCCAGATCCCTTCCACTGTTGTTTCACTCTGCTGTTCAACGCTGATCTCCCCGACACTCGAACCTGCACTCCCGCGGTTCAAAAGGGTCAGGAATGATTCCGCCGTGGAATCAACTGCTGCCGACGTCATGACAGTCAGACATTCCCCGGTTTTCTCCATCGAGGTCATTCACGGTCGTCCTGCACCGCCTCTTCACCGGGCCGCACAAACACCAGACCACCATGTGTTCCTCGAAGAGTGCGAATTCGGAGTTCAGACTTTGCAGACGCCTTCGTCACCTTTGCCTGCGATGATTCACGCAGCATTTTTGTGGTTTGATCCAGATTTCTCTGCATTTCACGCAGCCTTCCATCCAACTTCTCCTGGACGCTGGCGATCAGCTCCTGCTTCTCCTGTTCCCGATCGCTGCGATTTTCATCTGGCAGCTCTCCGCGCAGACGCAGATCCGCCACCGTTATTGGTGCCGGAGACGCCGGCTGGGTGTCAGCCGGATTGCGCAGAGACAATTCCAGCGTGCCCCCATTCTGAGCGAGACTCAGCTTGGCCGCCTGCTCCGGCGTCACCAGCAGCGTGACCGACTTCATCTGAGTCATTCGCTGCAGCGAATCCGCACCTGCATCCATTTCCTGATCAACAGCCATGATTTGCACACGCTGCAGGAGTGTGACCGTAATGACTCCCTGAGTCTGAAACATGGGCGCTGCGACTGTCAGCAACACGTCCACATGATTTCCCGGCATGACAAATCCCGCTACCCCCGATGCGATATTGGGTGTCCGTATTGTGAATGCACGCATTCCTTTCGGAACCAGACTCGCCAGCCCCGGAACAGCATCCACCGGCGCCAGAAAACTCTGAAAAACCGGTTGCCCTGCGATCAGCGGAGTTGTTGCGACACGGCCAATCGTGCTTTCGCTGTCCACAACCGCGTCACCGGGAACACGGCTCTTCGGCCAGTATTTCACAGTCAGATCCTGCTTCTGAATCCGATCGCCTCGCTGAACATCCCCGGCCATCGTGACAACTGCCACCGTCGCCTCCGTTGGCTGCGGCTCCCAGCGCTGAGCCAGTCGTCGAACGCCTTCCGCGGCAGCAAGACCTGCCGTTAATGATAACCCGATCAGGATCAACGTCTGACGTCGCATGGTTCTCCCGCACTTCCCGCATAGTGACGCCATCCTCTGTCACAAATCTCTTCACAGAGCATTCACTTGCCCCGATAAGCAACAAAAATCCACCAGTACCCCCAGCGCAATCAGAAACGCAAACGGAATCTGCTGACGCCGCTCCCGTCCTTCCGTGATCTGCCGCACCGCCCAGTCTTCCTGATCAATGTTCCGTCCCAGTTGTGCCAATCGCTGCGGCAAAGCCATTAACTGCGCTAACCCGTCGTCCCACGCGTCTCGACTTCGACACGACTGCAGCACTCCGGCAAACCCCGCCAGAAGTCCGGCAACCAGAAAAATCAACAGCACACTCGGAAGCAGGGTCCACGCTCCCACACCAGCCAGCAGCTTCACATCGCCACCACCAAGACCGCCCAGCAGAAACGGGATCATCAACACGCCACCAGCCACCACCACGGCCAGCAGACTCGCGCCGGCTCCCGGGACGCCGGCCTGCCAGGCATGATAAAACAGACCGGAAACAATCATCGAGATCGTCACCAGGTTATGGACTCGTCGCCATAACAGATCCATCACTGCCGCAATCATCACAAACCCCAGAGTCATCGTCATGACCAGCGTCGAATGCTGCGTCATCAGCAAACTCCCAAACGGCCATCGCTGGCCTGACGTGTCTCGTGGCGGATCCCACGGATGTCCCGGAACTTCGCATCGCAGGCTGCGTGAATCATCAACGGCACCGACAGTACATCGACAATCCAATCGACCACGTGGTTGGTACCCAGACCGCTTTAAAGGTTGTTCATGCGGAGTAACCCCGCATACCAACACCCCGTTACGCAATCACGACTTCGTATCCGGCCAGCGACAGACAATAGATACTGCAGTCACCCCCGGCCGGTGAGTGACTGCAGTCTTTCCACAACGTGCAGGCGTGTCGTGTTACGCGTTTCGGTTTTCCTGAAACACAAGCGACACGAGCAATGGCTGGATGGCAATCTGCTGAAACAGACATCATCCAGCCTCGCAGCAGCAGCGTCCTGCTGCTGCTCTTCCCATGACGTCAGAGACTACCGCTGACCGTTGTAAACAGTGCGGCAATCTTCGGACCCAGAATCACCAGTGCGGCAATGCTGGCCACCGCAATCAGTGAAACCAGCAAACCGTACTCAACCAGGGCCGCTCCTTCCTGATTCTCCATCAAACGGCGAGCAATCGTGCGGATACGTTTCATGTTCACAATCCTTCAGCTAATGACAGTCTTCCGAAATGACTCCTCACGGAATCTGTTCGAGGCCCTCCCTCGTTTCGGTCACAACAACCGGCAGAACACCATGTCCCGACTCAGCTGCGTATGATTGACCGTTCAGCAGACGACGTGCCGTATCCAATGGGCATGTTTCCCGAGTCAAAAAATGCGGGCTTTATTCTGCCTTCGTATCCGCCCCTCATCAGGCTGTGTCAATCCGGCTCTGACAACGAATAAGTGTGCGTGATCGATTGTCACATCCGAGGGTTTTTCTCACCTCGCCAGTCGCGAAAGTACAGCAGGCGAAGTCAGGGCAATGCTGGGGAACGCGCTCCGTCATCACCCCCCGGATCGCAGTAGAATCCCGGGGACTGCAAGGGGATTCGCCCAACACGACAGGCGTTCTCATCGGCCGAAATATGCGAAGACGGCCCCAACGGCTCCCGACCTCAGGCTAAGGCAGTTCGACCGTAACTTCCGTCCTTACAGAATTGGCGATAAAACACTCCTGATGAGCCAGTTCGTGCAACTCTGACACGAGGCTTCCATCAGGACTCTCTCCATCCCACTCCACAACCGGACGAAGGCGAACAGTGAGCATGGCAAGTTTCCCCACGAGATTCCGTCCCGGGGTGCCGACAGCCTGATCCCTGTATCGATTCACCCGAATGCCGCGTTTCGCGGCCAGTGACAGAAACCACAGCATGTGGCAACTGGAAATCGCCGCCACAAAGGCCTCTTCAGGATCGACAGCCGCCGAATCGGACATCGGCACGGGAACGATTTCAGGCGACGACGATGCGATCACCTCTGCACCACCATCAAAAGTCCAGCGGTGAACTCGTGAATACTGGTTGTCAACAAAGACATCCAACCCACGCAGCCATTCCACATCAACCTGAATTGTTGCCATGGGGATCTCTGCCCGGTTACGACCTTGCCATTTACAGATTTCGGCAGGCCCTTGCGAATCTGCTTCACCACCAAGCAGAGTGACTCGGAGAACTTTCGCCGCTTTGAAGCTCCCCTGAATCCTCCCGTCATCCCACCTGCAGAGCACAGCGAATCACAGCAGCATCACGAGACCATCCATCCCCGACAATCGCCCATAGATCGCCAACACCTGACGCGATGACTGACAATGAGGCTCAAGTGTCACCGCAATATGACGTCCATGCGGTGAACTTCGCAGCGTATACGGCGGGTCCTGATCCATCTGGAGTTCATCCCGAACGCAGGCGACCACCCGTGCGGTGAAATTCCCATCCGCGAAACCGATGACCTTAAATGTATACGTACAGGGGAACGCATGACGCAGTTCCAGCAGTTCCGCAGACGGAAGATTGAGCATTTGTTCGGATCCCCTCATGTGGGTCGGTGAACATCCGGAGTCGTCTCTTCCACCACCAGCCCACAGCCCCACCATGAGCCTGTCATAAACACAGTACCCACCACGCAGCGGATTTCATCAACCGTGCCGACACGCTCCCGCACGTCTTCAACCCCGCAGCAGAGCGGCAACCTTTTCTTCAATGAATGTAAGATGGTGCTGAATGTGACGCGTGCTGCGCTCCAGGAGTGTTTCCAGGGTCAGCGGCCCCGCCTCAGTATGCACCCCGGTGCGCTGAAAGTCCTCAATCTCCGTCTGACGCAGGATCCGGGCCACCTGACTGCGCACCAGTGCGATCAATTGCAGTTCATCAGGAACCGACCTGTGCTCATAGGCCAGTCCCGAAGCAAACAGGTCAGGGTCTCCTCCAAACAACGTCGGATTGTCTTCGACCAGTACTCGCTTCATCCGGTCGGCAAAGATGGGTTCAAAGTCTGCCAGATGACAGACCACCTGCTGAATCGACCACTTTCCCGGAATAGGGTGCTTCTGCCACTGGTCAGCACTCACACGCAGCACAGCATTGCGCAGCAGCTCAGGCCCACGTTCATATTGCTGCAGAAGTTCATCCGGCGTCATCGTCTGTTCAACCTCTGGTCACAGGAGTGCGTTTTTTCGTTCAACATTTTCCGGCATACGATACGAACAATGCCCTGTTTGCCTGGCCAACAAGCCGGACAGAAAGGCAGAGCTCATCACTGCCGGCAACAGGTCATGGCCCCCGCTGCAGCATTGAGCCATCTTGCGCCGCAGCGTTGAGCCCCCGCGGCCACGAACACTTGGTAGCCGCAGTGTTGCCAATGGGCGGCGACTACTTTGCGGCTTCGGCACCAGCCGCCTTCTCATCGGCTGGCGGATCTGTTTTTTCCGGCATCTGTTCCACGGCAGCCGAAGCGGCAGCAGCATCCGGAGCCTCCGGATCACCAGAAGTAGCACTGAACGCCGCCAGCTGATTCGGATAATCGTCGACTATCGTCGGCGTATAATCTTTCGTCATCCAGCGGACCAGCAACTCCAGATCGGAATCACTGAGTTGTTCCGGAGAGTAGGCTGGCATCCGATTTTTTGCGCCGTAATGCCGCGCGGCATCGGGATGTCGGATGAAGTCCTTCAGCCACGCTGCTGAACCATACTTTGCCATCGTGGGATATCCACTGGCACTGGAATCATCCGGCGTTGCCGGAAAGTCACTGCCAATCGTCTCGTGACACGACGCACAGGATGTCCCGGCAAGAGCTCCGGCCCAGGTACCGTCCACAGCGATGGCCCGGCCCTTCTGAATCAGTGCCGCATCGAATTCCGATTGCTGATGTCCGGCTTCCGCTGCGAGAAATTCCACGAGAGCTTTGACGTTGTCTGCGTTTTCAGCGGCCTTCAGAGACTCCTGGTTGTCGGCAGTCCAGTTGGCCATTTCTGAGGAATCGGGGTCGATAAAATCGACGGATTCACCTGCCGCCGTTTTCTTCTGAGCCTCGGCATACCAGCCGGCATTTTTCAGCCAGCGGAAGTGGTTGGAATAATCCACCACCACAGCCGTCATCCACTCACGGCTGCCGAAATTCCCCAGATCCGCCGCCGTCGGTGGCGTGATCGCCGGATCGCCGGTTTGCCCTGGCTTCAACGCATCGGTCACCAGTGTGCCACGTCCATCATGGCCATTGAAACGATGGCAACTGGAACAATGCTGCGCGAACAGACGGGGCCCCTGAGTGAACGGATCGCGTCGCAGCAGGGACACGGCACCTTCCACTGGAATTTTGTCCGGCCCCGCTGCCAGTTCCGCAGCGCGTTTCGCATCCCGGTGCGCTTCCGCCAGCGCGGCCTGATGACCCTTGTCGTTGGCATCTTCATAAAACGCCAGCACTGTCAGCGCCACGACACCGGCAGCCATAGCCCACATGAAAGCCTTGTTCAGCAGATGCCCAAAGCGACCCAGGACACGTTCTGTCAGAGGCATCACCGCGATGATTCCCATGATGATCCCCGGGACGATAATAGCGCCAAAGGTTAATCCCAGCGCCTCCACTGCGTGAAAACGCAGGAACCTGAACAGGAACAGGAAATACCATTCGGGCCTCGCCGCATCGAACTTCACCGCAGGATCCGCAGGAGCGCTCAGTTCTGCCGGACGGAACACAGCCAGCAGCAGCACTGTCGCCAGCACCGCGAGGCAGGCGACCGCATCCTTCAGCACCTGATCCGGCCAGAATGTGGTCTCAGGGGCGTGCTTTGGATCGTGAACCGTCAACCCATGCCGCCGGAAGACGTAAATATGCAGTGCCAGAAATCCTACCAGCATGGCCGGCAGCATGCCTGCATGCATGGCAAAGAATCGAGTCAGTGTCAGATGTCCATAGTCACGTCCGCCCTGTGCCAGCGTCTGCACCTCGGCACCCACCACCGGCGTCGCACTCATGATGTTTGTGGTGACCTGAGTCGCATAATAGCCCTTCTGGTCCCATGGCAGCAGGTAGCCGGTCAGCGACAAGCCCAGCACAATCATCATCAACACCATTCCCAGCCAGAAGTTGATCTCCCGGGGCGCTTTGTAAGCTCCGTCAATCACAACCTGCATCAGATGGATGGCCATCAACACAACCATCGCTTGTGCTGCATAGTGATGCAGACCACGAATGATCGCCCCCAGAAACATTTCGTTCTGGATGTAGAACACGCTTTCCCAGGCCGTTCTGGTGCTGGGACTGTAAGCCGACCACAGCATGAATCCGGTGATCACCTGCAGCGTGAACGTAAAGACCAGCGTGCTGCCCCAGACATACCGCCACCGGGCGCCCCCCGGAACGCGTTCGTACAGGGCCTCATGCATCAATTTCTGCACACCCACACGATCATCAAGCCAGCCGAGTAGTGCTTTCATGGACTTCACACCTTATCAAAATCGCCCCGCCCGCATGCTGCAGGCTAAGTCGTATTTGTTATCGAGGATCGGGAAGAAACTGCAGCGGGCCGGAGATTCGCGACACGCTGAACACCGGCTGAACAAACGTCGCCGGGCACAACCACGGACACGCCCTAAATCGGCGTCTTCTCTGCCGTTGCGCGTCGGAAATTCAGAAACTTCACCCAGATCTCATTGCCCGCCGCATCGTCCTGCCCGGCAGTCCGCATTGCCACTTCCAGAGCATCCATGTCACGCGGCGGCACCTCATTCGACTTCGCCCCGTCCAGACTGAAGGCACTGGTATGGCACGGGCAGAAAAAGTCATTCTCTGCTCGACGATAATTCACCGAACATCCCAGGTGCGGGCAGACGGAATTGAACGCCAGAATCGGGCCATCCCCAACCTTACGCAGCCAGATGCTTCCCACCGGAACATTGCGAAAACGGTTCCACGCATCTTCGATGTCATCAAACACAGTCACCGACACCGGCGTACCATCAGCAGGGATCACATCCCGCGTCACGTCGAGGCGGATGAAACCCTGCTCGTCCTTACGTGATACACCGGTTCCACCACCACCGCCCCCGCCGGACTTTTTCTTCCGCAGAATCGGATCAAGGAAAAACAGGCCACCCAATGTCGAAGGAATCGCCACCAGCAGAATGCTGAGGAATCCGGTCAGGGCCTGCACCAGCAGACTCCGTCGCGGTGTGTCGGGCCCCGCACATCCCGGCACGTCCCCACAGCACGCGACAGTCGAAACGGACTCAGAAGTTGCTGGATCAGTCATCTTTGCATTCCGACAAGGGTTACTCAGGCAGGTCACAACCTCCAGGACCATCCCCCCGGGATTCGGCCCCAGCGACAAAAGCAGGATGGAATATCCCGCAGGAGGGATCGATATTTGAAGCAGTTCCGCCAGCAAACACAAACGAAAGTTCCCCCGGGGCTGCCTAAATCTTTTTTTGAGAGAATCGGCCGGGCCGAGAGTTCTCAGGAAAACCCGGATTTCCCCGGTATTCCGGCCTCGCTCCTACCCCAACAACCCACGGCGATCGCGCAGCCCAGAACGTTAATTGTCCGGGAAATCTACGGTTCTGCACCAGGAAACGGTCATCTGACACACCAAAACAGGACAAAAAGATCCTCGAACGCCTTCCGTGTTTTCTGAAAATTCGCGGGCGGGGGAGTTGTGAAGGGCGTTGCGGTCGGTCGCTGTTTCTTCCCGAAATGCGGCGAAAAGTAGCGAGTTCGGCGTGTCATCGAGAATCTGGACCGTGGGTGGATTTGAGGAAATTCGTTGCGAGGGTTATACTCATGCTGGTTCTCAGTCCGTCCACGGTGGGGTCAATGTCCGAGACTTCCGGCTTTTTTCAGCCACAAACAACAACTGATCTTCGAATCGGCGCGGTGAGTTATCTCAATTCCCGGCCGCTCGTCCAGACTCTGGCTCAACTGGTGCCCGAGTCGCGTATCACGCTGGACTTCCCCAGCCGACTGGCGGACCAACTGGCCCAGGGTTCACTCGATGTGGCCCTGATTCCTTCCGTTGAATACTTCCGTCGACCGGGTTACGAAATTGTGTCGGATGCCTGTGTGGCTGCCCGAGGCCCGGTGATGAGCGTGAAACTCTACTGCCGGGTACATCCCGGTCAGATTCGCCGTCTGGCACTGGACGAAGGATCGCGCACCAGCGCCGCGTTAACCCGAGTCATTCTGGCAGAGCACTTCGGTGTGTTCCCGCAAACAGAACCGCTCAGCATGAACCACTGCACAGCCGACACCAGCGCGGACGCAGTTCTACTGATCGGGGATCGTGCCATGCATGCCCCCGCAGAATCCTTCGTCCGGGTGATTGACCTTGGACAGTTCTGGTACGAATGGACTGGCCTGCCTTTTGTCTTTGCGATGTGGGTCGCCCGCCAGGATGTCTGCACGGCAGGAATTGACGAACATCTGGCACGCGCCCGCGACATGGGAGTGAAACTGATCCCGGCCATCGCGGAGAAAGAAGCGCCTCGACTGGGCCTGTCCCCATCCGTCGCCTGCCGGTACCTGACACACAACTTACATTATCATCTGACGTCCGCTGAGAAAAACGGTCTGCGATTGTTCTGCGACCTCGCAACTCAGCATCAATTGGTGAACCCCGATGTCGAACTCGTCTTCAGAGATCTCGTATCTGCTTGATAAAGCTGTGGCCGGTGAACGGCTGACTCCGGAAGAGGGTCTGGCGATTCTGCAGTCTCACGATCTGACCGCGATCGGCGCGGCGGCTAATCGCGTGACCGAACGTCTGCATCCAGAGCCATTCCGCACCTACAACATCGACCGCAACATCAACTACACCAATGCCTGTACGGCAGTGTGTGACTTCTGCGCTTTTTACCGGCCGCCCAACCATCCTGACGTTTACGTGCTGCCGATGGAAGTGCTGCTGAAAAAGATCGAAGAGACGGTGGCACTGGGTGGTGATCAGATTCTGCTACAGGGCGGACTGCATCCGAAGTTACCACTGGAATGGTACGAGGACATGCTGCGGACGCTGCGGTCGCACTATCCCAACGTGAACATCCATGGATTCAGTCCTCCGGAAATTTATCACTTCACCAAAATCAGCAAACTACCACTCAGGACTGTCCTGGAACGTCTGCAGGACGCTGGCCTTGGCAGCCTGCCAGGCGGCGGTGGCGAGATCCTTGTGGATCGGGTACGAAAATCGATCACACGCGGCAAAGTACTGACCGATGACTGGCTGGAAGTCATGCGTGTGTGGCACGCACTGGGAGGCAAATCTTCCGCGACGATGATGTTCGGACATGTGGAAACGCTGGCAGAACGGATCGAGCATCTGGAGCGGCTGCGTCAGGTTCAGGATGAAACCGGCGGTTTCACAGCGTTTATCTGCTGGACATTCCAGCCCGATCACACGGATATGTCGCACATTCCCCCGGCGGGCGCCTTCGAATACCTGAAGACTCAGGCCGTCAGCCGACTGTACCTCGACAACTTTCCCAACATTCAGTCCTCATGGGTGACGCAGGGCGAACGGATCGGTCAGTTGGCGCTGCTGTTCGGCGCCAACGACATGGGCAGCCTGATGATTGAAGAAAACGTCGTTTCTCAGGCAGGCACGGTACACCATCTGACCGTCGACACCATCCGCCGCTGCATCGAAAACGTGGGCTACATTCCTCGCCAGAGAAATGTGTTCTACGAATACATTCACTAAAAAGCTGCTATGTGTGAATCATGATTTTAGCGAGTGCGCGTACCGGTAGCGCGACCGAATCGTCGGTTTGAAAAAAATGAATCGGGGAAAAGAAGCGGTGCCGACGGTTGGCTCATCTCTGATTCACTAAAAAGGGGTCAGGTCTCTTTTCTGTGCCGATCCTGGAGCGCATTGCACACCACGCCCCCGCTGCACCATCAATTCTGCTTTCCGTAACGTTGACCGCCAACATCATTGACCATTATTGTCTGCGTCCAAACTGTGCAGATTCTGGTCGATGATGAATTGGATCACGCCATGAGAGCATTCTCAGGTGCAGACACTCCTTCCCCGATTCTCAGCGGTCGCTGGATGCTGCACATCCTCGATGTCCGCACCGCCCCCGAGCAGCCACCTCGGCTAGTGCGACGTGGAATGGAGCCCGATGCAGTCAAGCTGGATCTCGCCGAAACATGCCGTGGTTATGCCGACGCGATCATCATTGATCTGGTAGTCCGCCGACTTCTCGGGCAGGAACACGTCGATGGTCAGGGCGCCATTGCTAAAGTCCGCCAGGCCATGCTGAATGTCCATGATCCCGATGTAAAAAACTGGAGAATGTTTGAATCTCAACTGAAAAACCGTAACCAGAATCCGGGGGCCTTTGCCAGAGCAGCTTTGATCGCACTCGAAATGGATGCTCTGGCCAATCTTGTGGAATGGGCCGCCGTGCTCACCGCCTGCGCTTTGAATATCGGTCAGGCGAACTACCAATCCGCGAAGGACCTCAGTCGCCCGAATTTTAAGCCTCAGATGCGTGCCTTCGGTGGGCGTTTAGTGAAGTGGGAGCACTGCATCTACGCGGCGTTTGCTCTGGCATCCCTGTGGTCAGAGTTATCGTCAGACGACGAATGGGCCAATGGAAACCACGGCCTTGCGGATGACGCCCGCTTATGGCACGACGCTCTTAAGAAGTCAGCATCACAGAGAGCTCAGACTCCCCGACAACTCCTCAATCAAATCGTCAGCAAAGGTTCCTCAATCCTGCCCCACGAGGAAATCCGGGAAAAGCTGGCTCTGTTGAACAGAGACACAAACAACGTCGACGAGCTCCTTGAGCTCGATGCCGCAAGGGTGTCCCGTGAACTCCGAACGATCCTCGAAAATGCCCATGTACTTCCACGCTCCGATCGCCCGGGGGACGAATCCTGATGGCTACGAACGAACCTACAATTCTGGATGTCCTCTTCTGCGTGGATGGACTCGCATCCCACGCCGAAACGCAGGCGCTGAGTGACTACCTCGCAGCCAATCCGGACCAGGCCGCCTACTTTGAAGACATCCTTGGCTATCCCGTCACAGAAGTCCTTGATGTCCGACTACGCCAACTCAGCGGCACTGAGCCCCCGGACAGCAATGCCTCAACACCGGAGATAAACAGTCAATCTCACACGCCGCTTCGCAGCACGGGAAGTCCGCCACGCCTGAATTTGCTGAAGAGCCCGCTCGCAGGTGTCGCTGCAGTGACGCTCTGCGTTTTCGTCACGCTACCCTTTCTGCTGCCACGCCCCGTTCAGGCAGCGCAGGACGTCATTCAGCTCGCCCGCACTCTGATCAGTACCACGCTGGTCTCTGCAGATTCCAGAGAAGCCGGTGTAGCCGAAGCCGTGCGTCTGATTGAACAACTGCGCGCACTTCCCCGACAGTCCGGCACCATGGAATGCGATCGGCAACTGGCCACCTCGGCTCTGCTCAGACTGCTGGCGCTGCAGGAAGCCGAGGGACGCAACCCCGCCACCGTTCCTACCTCGGTCACCACCGACACTCTGCTGAAGCTGGCCAGCGAAGCGGTTACGACCAGTCTGGCAGTGCCGGAACATCCGGAACGCCGGTGGCTGAAGGAAGACGAGCTTCTGTGTGCCCTGCACGTCCGAGCCACCCTCGCTCTGGAAGCCGCGTTCACTGTCGGGCTAACCAACGCACAGCCGTTCTATCTCCGCTGCGTCGATGACACCACGGAAGCGATCGCTCAGCTGACGCCATTGCTGCAGGATTCCACTGTCCCCGAGGAATTTGCGGCTCGCTGGCGACTGCTGCAGCAGGATTCGCTGCTGCTGCTTGCCCGGGCGCTGAACAAGGGTGATTTTCGTGGGGAAGCGGAACGACTGACTCGTATCGAAACAACTCTGCCTGAACTCATTTCACGGTCCGAGTCGAACACGACGATCAAACAGGTGCTGGATCAGCAAACCTTTTCCTTTCGCGAAGCCGGAGAAGCGTCCCGGATTTCACTCGCACTGCTGCAGCATGTGATTGAAGACAAAAGCGCCGATCCCCGGGCGATCGTGATTCGTGCCACCGCCTTCAATTCCATCGGCCTTGTGCAGAAACGAGCGACCTCAGCAGAGTCACTGCAACAGGCACTACAGACTCTGACCACCGGAATCTCTTTGCTGGAATCCCTGCGCACTGCTGAACCGGGAACCGGGCTTCGCAAACAGGTGCTGAGCAGTGGCGTTGAACAGTCGCCCCTGCTGATCCTTGGCAAACTCTGCGGGAATGCCGCGGACTCCCAACAGATCGTCAACGGCTTTGAGGATCAGGTGCGCTACGGTCGCATGGCCGAAGCCGCACTCTCGGAAGCCCTGCATTTCAATCGCGATGACGAAATCATTAAGGCCCTCGGCTGGATTCAGTCACGTCTGCTGATCGCACTCTGGCGAATGAATCTGCGGACCCCAAACCCGGAAACGCTGGTACGGATTCACGCCACAGCGCACAGCCTGCGACTGTTTTCAAATGAGTTTACGGACTTTGACGGAGTCCCGGTCAATAAATCAGAACAATTCCTCTGCCGAGCCATCGCGGCGAATGTCTTCAGTGACATACCGTTGTCAGAGGCCGCGACGTCGGCCGGGTTGCAGCAGTTTTCAAAGGACCTTACAGAGATTACTGAGGCTGCCGTCCGGGACCCGGAACACTCACTGCGCAGCCTGGAATTTTTCTGTGGGCTGCTGCGTGATGCCCTGCAACTTCCGGCGTGGCAGGGCCCCGAAAACGCAGCTCTGCTGCAGCAACTGCAACAGGCAGAGCAAACAGCGGCAGATGCGAAAAAATAGCAAATCACCCAGCGGCGGCCACCGCATGCAGGATGGCCTTCGATTCTTCCCGGGAAAGCATCAAAACTCCAGGGAACGAAGCCCGCTGAGCTGCATCAACGCCCCATCACCGGAACTATAGCAGTTCAGCAGGATCGATCGCTTTCCACGTCAGGACAGGAATGTCCCTGAATTAGCCGCTTAGTGACCGGGTGAGTAGTCAGTCAGGTTCATGTAGACCGATTCCACCTTATCAACCAGCTTGCCGTTACGCTGAGTTTCCTCGGCCACTTTCTGCCATTCCGGGTCGCTGCGGAACGCGGCCCACGAAGCGTCAGCTGCAGCCTTGTCCTTATGAGCGATCACGTAGATCAGGGTGTTCGGTTTGTCTACGGGGGTCCAGTACATGATGTTCTGCATGCCGTGCTTTTCGAACAGCTTCATCGTGTGATTCCGGAACCGGGCATTGAGTTCATCCAGTTTGCCTTCCGGTGTGTAGTACGTGCGAAGTTCATACAGCATGGTCTTGCCCTTCGTTGATTCCTGTGCGGCCGAGGCAGCGTGGAACAGGGGGAACTGCAGCACTGCCACGGCAGCCAACAGTCCACCAGCAACCCCCAACCAGAAATTCCTGTTCATAACACCCGATCTCCTGTTTCGTCTGAAGATATGCGATGAAACCACGACCGCATGCTAACAGGTTCCCCGGGATTGTCACCGTATACCTGCTGTGCACCATCTTCGCCACGCAACACAGCACAACGGTGACAAGCTGTCACAAGCCGGCATCCGTATTCAGCTGGACTTCGACATCTGCATCAGCAGTGTACGGGCTTCTGCGGCCAGGAAGATGGAGCCGGTAATCACGACGACGCCGTCGGATCCGGCAAGCGATCGAGCAAGTTCAATTGCCGGCCCCGGACCATCAGCGCTGTGCACAAAATCAGCGTTTGAGACATTGCCGGGACGCAGCTGAGTCGCAAGGCTGGTCAGCTGATCCACAGGCACGCTGCGAGGATTGCTGAGAAATCGCGTGAGCACAACGGCATCGAAGTGCGGCAGGATCAGCCTCAGCATACTGACGGCATCCTTGTCGCTGGAAACGGCAAACACGAGCACTCGGCGACGATTTTTCCACTCCGACTCCATCAGCACCTGCGATACCGCACGCATGGAATCCGGATTATGTGCTGCATCCAGAACAATCGTGGGGTGCCCCTCCAGCACCTCAAATCGCAACGGCCATTGTGTCGCCCCGATTCCCTGAATCAGACTGTCTGAGGTGATTCGGGACCATCCCGACTGCTGCAGTAACTCGCAGGCCATCGCCGCCAGACTGGCGTTGTGTGCCTGGTGCCTGCCGAGCAGCGGGACAGACACGCGATCCAGTGTTTGAGTGGGCGTGATGATCTGCACGTCCTGCGTTCTGCGTCGAGAGGCCTGAGCTGCCGTCGGAGTCTCATCGACCCAGGCAAAATCACGACCACACACATAGCGACGACAGCCTCGCCGTTCGGCAGTGGCCTGAACCTCAGCATCTGCTTGTCCAGGGAGCTGCCCCTGCACCACGGGGACCCCTGGTTTGATAATGCCTGCTTTCTCAGCAGCAATTTTTTCGAGTGTGTCGCCGAGGATATGGGTATGGTCGAGCCCGATACTGGTAATCACCGTGACCAGCGGCCGACAGACGTTGGTACAATCCAGCCGTCCGCCCAGACCCGTTTCCAGAACAGCAATTTCCACCTGCTCCTCAGCAAACAGCATCCACGCCATCAGGGTGGTCACCTCGAAGAAGGTGGGAATACGATCATCCTCATCGGCATCTGCCGATCGCAGCACATCGCGCAACCGCGTCACCAGTTCAGCAATGCGTTCCGGGGCCGGGATGTTGCCATTCACCCGCATCCGTTCTTCAAACTGTTCGATATGCGGTGACGTGAACAGCCCCGTACGAATTCCGGCATGCCGCAGGATGGAATCAATCATCGCCGCGGTCGATCCCTTGCCTTTGGTGCCGGCAATGTGCACAGCCGGAATCTTCAGGTGCGGCGCACCGATCCGATGCAGCAACCGCTCGACACGTTCCAGACGGAACGGATTGTGACCGATCGGCCGGGTTCGTTCATAATCGATTCTGTCATACAGCCAGCTCAACGCCGCTCTGTATGCCTCCGATTGTACCGGGCCTGCAGTGTTCATCAGTACGTCCTGAACCAACCGAATCCCTCGGTCATCCCAATTGAAACTGAGTGAAGTCTGAGCGTTTCTGCGGAATCGAATCCACGGCAGCGTGGCCGTTCGTTCGGATTTCTTACGCGGAGTGTAACGAACGAATCCGAGATGCGGCAGTGCGGATCTGTTCACGGACCACGCCCCACGTCTTCAACGGAATTACGGACACGAATATCGTAAAATTCCATCAGGGAACTGAGGCCGTGGGCGGTTACAATCACGCCCCGAAGGCGACACCGGACGGCAGTTCCACGTCGCTGGCCGAGAGCAGAATTCGACGCACAACCCCGGCAGAAACCCCATGAACACCCGAAAAAACACGGTTTAAGACATCTACGGTCAAAAAGCGGTTCATCCGGAGTGACCTGAATTCCTGAGAATCCGATTCCTGTAATCTGGAAATGGCTTGCGGAGCGTGCCTGGTCCTGATTACCGCCATGAACCTCGCTCGTCGGGGCCTGCAAGCAACGCGACGCGGCATCCCGGCTCCCCGCACGCCACGGACGGCTTCTCTGCACTGGGAACGAAGCCAGGTGGAAGCGGGGGAATCAGGAAAGCCTGAGAGGGGTTGTGGAAGATCCCGGCCAATTCGCTGAGACGCGGGACTGACACAGTACAATTCCGGCATAAGATGGGGTAGAATC
>CAIYBH010000247.1 GCA_903924405.1 uncultured Planctomycetaceae bacterium
GCGGATCCACAGAATCGCAGTCTCCGCAGAATGAATCGCCGCAGACTCGAAGCAGAAGCACTCTGGGATTCTCTGCACAGCGTAGCGGGCACACTCAACCTGAAATCGGGCGGTCGGCCGGTTGTGCCACCGCTGGGTTCTGAAGAAGGTCCTCCCGGTTCGTGGATCGTCACAGCAGATCCAGCGGAGCACACACGGCGCGGACTTTATGTTCTGCAGCGTCGAAACTTCCGCTTCCCGATGTTTGACGTGTTCGATCTTCCGGTCAATGCCGTGACGGCCCCCGCTCGTGACGTCACCACCGTGGCCCCGCAGGCGCTCTGGCTGCTGAACAATCCGGTTGCTCTTCGTCAGGCCCGCGCCTTTGCAGAACGGCTCACACGGGAAGCCAACGCCGGCTGGAATCTGCCGGACTTCGGACCAGGCCAGTCCGGCTGGGTCGGTGGCAAGTCCGGGATCCACGCGGGCTGGGCGCGACGCGAGGACAACGGTCAGCCCACTGAACTGCTGGATGCCCCCACGGGTACGGTCATCACACACGGCCCAACCAGCGTGGCCTGGCAGGTTCCCTCGAATTGTGCCGGTGAAATACAAATCGCGGGAGAGCTCTGGAACCTGCGTCGACTTGGACGCAAGGGCCCATGGAAGCTCTGGCTCAACGAACAACTCCTGAGTGAAGGGATGCTGGAAGATTCCAGCGGAACATCCAGCCAACCGCTGCCTCTCAGTCTGGGCACAGGCGGTACAACCAGCCTGCACCGTACGGTTCAGGCCGGGGATCTGCTGCGACTGGAAATCCTCGAGGATGATTTTGTCGGTATCCGACTGACCATTGAGACAGCTCAGGGCCCTCGTGACATCGCGACGGACTTTTCGCTGGACGCGAATCCGACCACGACAGGCTGGCGCTACTGCGAATCGATGGCACAGGGAGGTCTACCGCTGACCACAGTTGTCAGAGCACCTCGGGACGGAGTCGAGACGTTCTGTATTCAGCGTGCCTGGCAACTTGCCCTCGGAAGACTGCCCACCGATATCGAAGTCCACGAAGCGCGAACTCTGCTGACATCACTGTCGACACCAGATGCGGAATCCGCCATGCCATTGCTCTGCCTGGCCATTTTTAACCTGCAGGAGTTCATGTATGTCGACTGACAGCATAGTCCGCTCCGGCGACTCACCCCATCGCAGCCAGGCTTATCCCGGAAAATCGAACGCTGAGTCCGCCGGGGCCTGCAAGGGTGCTGGGGCCTTCACGGAGACCACGTGCCTCTGGAATTCCGTTGCCGGGCCACCGCGACCGTCTCGTTCTGTATCCGGTGCGGACATCGAACGCGACAGACTGCTGGAGAACCGCCGTAATTTTCTGAGTCACACGGCCTTCGGATTTGGTGCTTCCGTAGCGGGAATCCTGCTGGCGCAACAGGCAACGGCCGGACATCACTCCTCCACCAGGCCTCTGTCGCCACAGTTGTCACATTTTCCGGCCAGTGCTCAGCGAGTGATCTTTATCTTCTGCACCGGCGGCCCCAGCCAACTGGAAACCTTTGACCCCAAACCCGCACTCCGCAGATATCATGGCCAGCGGATCCCGGAAAGTTATCGGACTGAAGGGCTGGCGTTGCAGTTCATGAAGGCCAGCGAAGGAACGCTGATGGCCTCACCGTTTGAATTTCGCAGATCAGGACATTCGGGGCTTGAGATTTCAACCCTGTTTCCGCATCTGGCAGCACATGCCGATGAACTGGCGGTGATTCGCTCCTGCCATCATGACTCCTTCATCCACGGCCCGGCGTCCTCGATCGTCAACACCGGTTCAGCTCTGCTGGGACATCCCAGCATGGGTGCGTGGATCACGTATGGGCTGGGCAGTCTGACCGACAACCTTCCGGCTTACATCGCAATGACGGATGCCGGCTTTCGTGTCGGGCCGGCCGTGAGCTATGGAAGCGGATTTCTTCCGGCGATCTATCAGGGCACTGTGGTTCGAACAGAGGGCTCGCCGGTTTCCAACCTGACCCCCGTCGGGACGCCCGGGCAACAGCGTACCATGCTGGACA
>CAIYBH010000248.1 GCA_903924405.1 uncultured Planctomycetaceae bacterium
CTTCGTCCATCTCTGGACCATCGACTTCGGCGGCTTCATCTGCATCTGCGTCAACTTCCGTCACCGGAGCGTCAACCTCGGCAGCGTCATCCGCTTCCTCGTCCATCTCTGGACCATCGACTTCGGCGGCTTCGTCCGCATCGGCGTCAACTTCCGTCACCGGGGCATCAACCTCGTCGGCGTCATCGGCCTCTTCGTCCATTGCTGGACCGTCGACTTCCGCAACTTCGTCCGCATCGGCGTCAACTTCCGTCACCGGAGCGTCAACCTCGGAAGCGTCATCCGCTTCCCCATCCATCTCTGGACCATCGACTTCGACGGCTTCGTCTGCATCGGCGTCAACTTCCGTCACCGGAGCGTCAACCTCGGAAGCGTCATCGGCTTCTTCGTCCATCTCTGGACCATCGACTTCGGCGGCTTCGTCTGCATCGGCATCATCGGGTAGACCAATCGCAATAGGATCCAGCACAGAAGATGTCCGATTTCCAAGAAGTTCCTCCTTCTCCTCCGGCGAAGATCGATCTCCAAGGAGTGCTTCCTTCTCTTCCATCTTCTCAGCGAGGGTTGCTGGGTCGAGTGGATTTTTCTCCAGCCCCACAGCAGTCTCTTCGGCGACGGGACTTTCAACTGTTGTCACCTGCAGTTCTTCGGTACCATCCGTAATGGTTTCATCAGCCAGTTCGACTTCAGAAGCCTCTCCAGCTGGTATTGTCTCCGGAACTACATCAGCTTCCGTGACTTCTGGCAACGCCTCAGGAGCACCAGTTGGCAGCACCATCTCAGCGGCATCAGCCTCCGGAGTTACAGCCTGCGTTTCGGGACCGGCTACAGCCGTCTCGACGACCTCAGCATCGGCGACCTCAGCATCAACGATTTCTGCAATCTCCGGAGTCGCAGGCGCAACAGACGCACTCGCCTTTGACGACCTGTTGCCGAGAAGTGCCTGTTTCTCAGAGGCCTTGCGTGCCAAAGTTGCCGCGTCAAACGGAGTCTTCACCAGTGAAGCTTGTGCCGATTCGGCCGCGGGCGTGGACACGGGGCTATCTGAGGGAGTTGAAGTGGCTGCTGAATCAACTGCATCCTCTGTTGCGACATCGACAGGCCGAGGTGGCTCCTGCATCTGCAGAACCGCCAACCCAAGCCCATTTGTCAATACAGACTCAAAACTGGTCAGCGGGCTTCCGCCATCTTTACCAGTCGCAGGCAACAGCAGCAACTGATCCAGAGCTACGCCGGCCGTGACGGCCAGATGTCCGTTGGGCAGCACCAACTCAGGATGGTCAAAAGGTGCTCTCTGATGCTTGACGCGTGGATCGGTCAGGTGTTCAAGAAATTCCACAACGGCTGCTATTGCATCTGGATTTCCCTGCAGAGACGGAACTCCATTTACATCCGAATCGAGATCCTTCAGGTTACTTTCGCGGAAGTCACTGCCTCGAGCGTAGAATTGCACGACTTCTGTCAGTGATTTCATGGACCCGTTGTGCATGTAAGGTCCGGTCAGTTCCACGTTTCGCAGTGTGGGGGCCTTAAAGGCACCGTCAACCGCGACTCGTCGATCGGCCGTCACAACATCATGGGGATCAGGATTTCTGCCCGCCTGTTCCTGACGACTGTAAGACCATGGGCCCAGCAACGGGTGTGCCCCGCCAACTCCCGGATCCTCGGTCGTCGGTCGAACACCGATGTTGTAAAACCCTTCATCATAGAAGGCCAGCCCCTGCTCCATCGGCATCAGAGAAACTCCGCCGTCCTCGGAAAGAACACCGCGGAGCGTGCTGATTGTGCCGCCGGCAAACTCAGGGCCGTGATGGCAGTTGAGACATTTGCCTTCCTGAACAAAAATCCGTAAACCTGCTTTTGCCTTTGCCGTCAACGCATCTTTATCGCCGCGGGCGAACTTGTCATACGGAGTCTGATCCGACACCAGCGTCGACTCGTACATCATGATCGCCAACCCCCAGAACATGGAGAAATTGGCTTCCATCTGCGTGTAGCCGTCACTGGTCTTCGCTGTGCCGGACCACCATTCAGGAAGAAACGCCTCACGAATCAACTTTGCATAGGCGGCCTGCGACAAGTCCAGGCCTCGCCCCGAAGCATCCCGATAGACGCCCAGAACACTGTCATCTGCCGCGACCATCTGCTGCGACAGAGGCTGCAGACTGAGCATCTTGCGGCCAAGTGCAGCGAAGGTTCGACCATTCCACGCCATCTCAACGTCGCTGTTCGGTGGGCCCACAGCCTGTGATGCGAGGGCTGCGTTGTCCAGCTGAATTTTTACAGGCTGGATCTCTCCCGCGGCATTCGCCTTCAGGACATGCGCATTCGGATCCAGCTCGCCAAACGGATTTACGCCGTTGAAGTACCGATTCGCCCGACCATCCCAGAAAGAACGATCGAAGTAGACGGCGTTTACTGATGTGGGTGCATTGCGGCCAGTGACCTGTCGCACATCAGCGTTGTCAGAATTAAATGTCGGATTCAGAACGAACTTGCCTTCGTCCTGCGAACTTCCGGATTTAATTTCGACAAAATCTTCCGTCACCACCCCCTGCGAACCAGTCACCTCCCGGCGATCCTCGATCACCGGATTTGAGGTCTTGTCACCTGGAATCGTGGGATCCCGGAATTTATGAAACGGAAAGTCTGAGCTCTTCAGAGCCTTATTGACACCGCGAAATAATGAGCCAGAGCTGCCGGGATTGACGGTGTTGACAGTACGAACATCCGCTCCGGCGTGCCAGTGACAGGTGGCACACGCCGTTCGCCCATCACTACCAACCTGCATGTCCCAGAACAGGGCCTTGCCCAGAGCGATTGCCTTGTCCCGATTCTGCACAAACTCAGACAGATTTGGCGGCAGAGGTACCGGAATGGAATCCAGCGCTCCCGGCGGAGTCAACGGAGACAGCATTTCTACCTGAGAAATCACAGGTCCGTCCGGGATACCCTCGGTGTTCGATGCAAACCGCAGTCCGACTACGTCCTGCTGCGCAACAAAGTCAATGGTTTTTTCTTCCCATTGCATGTTTGTGCGCGACCACGACGTTGGCTTGTTCATTACAAACGAAGCCTTCTCGTTGCCGAAAAATACCGACAAGGCCCGCGGCCTGCCGGGGAATGTTGTCCAGTTTCCGGACATCTGAAACCGGATGCGATACTTGACCCCGGCCTTCACATTGATGGATTGGTACAAGGACCCGGCACGTGTCCCATTCAGGTCAACTGCGTTGCCAAACCCATCCTTCACCGCGAAGTCATTGATGTGCAGTGCCACATCACCCAGATCCACAGTCCAGCCACCGAACCTGCCCGGTGCACGCACTGTCGAAACCCGGGAACGGAATGCGGACTCTGCGAAAAAACTATCCTGAGCAATGTTCCCAAAGCCAGCGGACGGGTCCAGCGAGATAAACTCGTCCAACAGGCCCTCCTGCTCGACACCCCCAGCCAAAGCATCTGCATCCCGAGGGGCCAGCGCGTTGACTGGTTCAATCTCGGCAACTCCCACAACGTCCTGACCAAAAGTTTCAACTCCTGTGGTCAGTATCGCCGCGGCGGCCGCCAGCGGTTGCACCCATCGGCAAAGCAACTGCTGCCAGGGGCTCCGCTCAGATGCCGTGCGGGCAGCCCGCGAAGCGTTCGACACTACGGCTCCATGCCATTTCGCTGCACCCTCCACTGGCGCACTTGTTTGCGCACATTCCGGTTTCAGCATGAGATAATCACTTTTCGTTTCAAGGAATCATTTCCTGAGGCAGGAAATACAAAGCCGAGTTCCTGCAGAAACTCCGGGCAATCAGCACTCGGCGGTCCCTTGAATCACAGAGCTGAAGGCTTTTTCCGACACCGCACCGTCCTGAAGAACGAGGCGCGTCGGCAATCTCACTTCGCGGCTTTTGCAGGTGACCGCAGACTCTGTTGGCGCGGTATTTGCGCCAGGACCTGGAGAGGCACATGGCAAACGGGATTCCGATTGGATGAAATCCCCAACATCTCGGATTTGTCCGGAAACACCGTCTCAAATGCATGTCGCATCAAATCAAACAACCCGCGAGAACCGCTACCAGCGGTCTAACCGTCACAACCCAACGCACGTTCCCGCATTTCACAACGGTCTGGCCACGGCCCGGACATATCACAGATCAGGGTTCGTCAAGAAAAATGAACCTTGACATTGACAGTTTGATGCCGAAACGATGCATATCGGCCCCACCCCACTGACCGTGTAAATCTGCCACTTTGCTCATTAAAAGATGAGATTATCCGGAGAAAACATGAGCCTCGCCTTCTTGTTCCCTGGATCAGCCTCACCGAGATTCGCGAGATCTCAGAGTGGTCAGAGATTGCATGCCAAAAAAAAGCCCGCTGCCTCGTGATTTCTGGTTATTCAGAACTTACCTGTGATGGATTTCTGCGACGATCGGTTAGAGGAGTGCTGAACGTCGACGTTGGATCTCGTGTACCACAGTTTCCGGCCTCGAAAGATCCACCCGCCACACTCAGGCAAACCGTGTCGCACTCAGCCTCCGCGGGGGGAGGGAACGGGCAAATCGCAACTGCCCGGAAACGATCGTGCAAGGGGACTTCGAGTTTCACAAGAGCGCCCCGCCCATGCGGTCCAATTGCATCTGGCACCACACACCAGCAGGGCATGGCACTGACCGATCGCTACGGACCGTCTGCTGCCCTGAACATAGCGGCCTGAGAAATCCAACCGAGACAAGCCTGCAATTTCGTTCGCTCACGCTTCATTCGCGCGGAACTGGTGCCGGAACTTCAATAAAAGTCTCAAAACATCTGATTTTATTTCATTTCACGTTCGGATTGTGACGATCAGCGAAAATGGTGGGTTTTTTCCTTCAGGGAACTCCCCCGCTGGATTTCCGGCAGATTCCGCCGATGAAATCGAACACCCCCTGTAATTCTGTGCCCCGGGAGCATGTTGATTCCTGATCACAGCAACTTCCGTTCTGAATGACCATCCCGGCCACTCAGGATGACATCTCAAGGTCACATCGTGGATAAGCCAAAGTTGCCGCTTCAGATTCCAATGACCCTCGTATTGCTGCTGGGGCAGTTGCTCCCGGCGCAGGACGGCGTCGCACGACCTTCGTCGTCGCATCGAGGTGGTCACAGTCTGATCTCCCGGAACAACCGACACGTTGTCTCCGGCATGCCAATTCGCCAGGCTTCTCAGACGCAGTTTTCTGAGCAACCGCCGATGGACATCCCCCCGGCAGAGTTTTCACCACCGGTGCAGATCGAACGCGGCCGGGACTCTTTTCGAAATCAGCACGTCGACCCGAATTCGTCGGCGGACTTTTCGAACGCCCCAAAGCTGACTCCGATTGAATCGCACCGCTGGACCTTCAATTTCCAGAATGCAACATGGCTACTGGTGCTGCGTGCCTACGCCAAAGAATTCGGCCTGGCACTGCAGATCTCCACTGAAACCGACGGCCTGTTTTCTTACTACGACGAGAAGCCTCTGAATGCCACGGAAACGCTGGATATCCTGAACGATGCCCTGCTGGCCAGTGGACGAATTCTGATTCGTGATCAACAGCGACTGACGCTGGTCAATGCCACGGAAGAGATTCCGGGCAATATCGTCCCGTTTGTTTCCATTCATCACATAGACACTCTGGGGCGAAACGAACTGGCGACTGTCGCGATTCCACTGCGAGGACCGGATGCGGAACAGACCATTGCCGAGATTGGTCAGCTGCAGAGCACGCTTGGTCAGGTTCGCGTGCTGACAAGCGCTGGCCGTGTGGTTGTCACAGACACCGGCAGCTACCTGCGGCGAATGCGAGACCTGCTGCTGGGATCCGGCCTGGCTGCGGGCGATCAGCATGCTCATGTCTATCAGCTGAAAAATGCACGAGCAGAAGATGTGGCAAAAGCGATTACTGATTTTCTGAATGCGGGTTCCTCAGCTGGCGCGACGGGTGATCCTGCCGCAGGTTCGGCCAACGGAACACCAGCGGGGCAGCGCGTGGTGTCAGAGAAAAACACCAACAGCCTCCTCGTACGCGGCACCAGTGAAGAGTTGGCAACGATTGAACGGCTGGTGGCCGAACTCGATCGCGCTCCACGCGAAGTTCTGGTTCAGGCTCTCCTGGTCGAAGTCGAGCTGGGTAATGTGAATGAGCTGGGAGTCGAGATGGGGTTCCAGGACTCCGTGCTGTTTGACCGCAGCGTTGTCGACAAACTGGTCACCGTCACACAGACCACCACAGCCCCCAACGGCACGCAAACAACGAACCAGAACATCATTTCGCAGACCGCCGCGCCAGGTTTCAACTTTATGGGACAGCCGCCGGGGAACAACGTCGCCGCAAACCCGGGCAGAGTTGCTCCGCAGGGGCTGTCCTCCTTCGGTATGGGGCGAGTCAACGGAGACCTCGGTTTTGGCGGTCTCGTGCTCTCTGCCGGTTCAGAATCCGTCAATGTGCTGCTCCGAGCTCTGGACGCCAATTTCAACATCGAAGTACTCAGTCGTCCACAGGTCCGCTCTGTCGAAAACCACGAAGCCTTCATTCAGATTGGCCAGCAGGTGCCCGTTGTGGATGGTGTGTCCCTGACACCAGTCGGCAGCGCCAACCCACAGATTCGACAGGACAAAGCCGGCATTATTCTGAGGGTCACTCCCCGCATCAGTCCGGACGCGCGAGTCCAGCTGGATGTGGAGGCCGAGAAAAGCTCGTTCAATCTCACACCAGGCTCCGGCGTACCGATCTTCACAGACGCCACCAATGGAAATGTGATCGAAGCCCCGATTAAGGACCTCACGACAGCCCAGACAACTGTCAGTGTCCAGTCCGGCCACACAATCGTGCTGGGCGGCATGATCACCAACGATCAGACCACGGCAACACGGAAATTACCGTGGTTGGGCGACATCCCGATCCTTGGTCGATTGTTTCGGTACGACTATAACCGTCTGAAACGCAAAGAATTGCTGGTGTTTCTGACACCGACAGTTCTCGAGGACGATGCTCAGGTGGAGGGAATCCAGCAGCGGGAAATCGATCGCATCAATCTGCCAGCGGAAGCATGGAATGTTCACGACTCACTCGCTTCCCCCCAGGGCACAGGTGAACTGTATCCAGAGGACTCGCAGGAGCTTCCCGAGGCTTATTCAGACGAGATGTCACGGAATTCTTTAACCGACGACAGCGCCCCGGCAAACACTCGAACTGCGTCCCGAAGCAGCAACAGTGCCAGGTCCTCCGGACACTCCATGCTGCAGGCCAGTCACTCGACTGAAGAACAGCCGCAACAGCCCGTGCGAGCCGCTTCCGGCACCAACTCCAGATCAAACACGGCCGCGCCGGATCCGAAATCGTCCTGGCGTCAATCCGGCAACTATCGAGGCCCCGCCACACAGCCGGCAACCCCACCCGATCCACCAGAAAAACCGGCCGGGCGATCCTGGAATCCACTGCGATTTCAACGGAAACCCGAGGAACCCACAGCAGACGCAGCAGTGCAGCAGACCTCTGCGGCCGCCGCCGCACAGGCAGCAAGAGCGCAACGTAAACGTTGAACATCGCCACTCCGGACGGCTCGTCACTCCCCAGCGCTTCAGCAGCCGAGATTCGCCCGTCCGCTGCCCATGCTGACGGTCATCCAGCGTGAGGATTCTGTTGCGAAAGGGCAACATATGTTGCGTCAGGACAACAGTGACTCAGCGTTACTGCATCCGGGTACACGCAAAAACTGAGGGTTTTCCGAATCTGTTTTCCTGCCGGACGACCTCAGTAAAACCGAGTTTTCACTTAGAAACACCTCTTTTCGCTCCATGTCTTCTCGCCTACTGGCCCTCGCCGTGCAACTATGAGGAAGCCTGTGCCTCCAGAATCCCCCGTCTGCGGCACGATCACGCACTCCGGGAACGCGATGTGCAGTTCGATTGAACAAAGGTCGGCTGCGCCTGCGCAACGTGGAATGAATAACGCAGCCGACGAATGACTCGCAACTGCTGAATGAGTCTGGTTTGGGCAACACACCTCCAGTATGAAACGCCTTTCGGAGCTGCACTGCGTGATTTCGGCTATCACTAATACAGACAGTTCCAGCCCATACAGCCAACTGGCTGCTCGATTTGGCATGGAGTTTGTCGACCTTGAACAATTCCTCGTCGATACCAGCTTGCTGCAGACATTCCCCGGTCAGGATTTGTTTCGCGAGAAAATTCTGCCACTTCAGCGCGTCGGCAATCGAGTACAGGTTGCTGTCGCTGACCCACTGAATCTGGAAGCATTGCAGGATCTGACTGTCCGCACCGGACTCTACCTCGACCCC
Organism: uncultured Planctomycetaceae bacterium; assembly: GCA_903924405.1. Classification (GTDB taxonomy): domain Bacteria; phylum Planctomycetota; class Planctomycetia; order Planctomycetales; family Planctomycetaceae; genus SXXK01. The sequence goes on from CAIYBH010000248.1 coordinate 8,317, forward strand.
GTCCTCGCGCCGGAAGAACAGATCCAGCGGCACCTGAAGAATGCCCTCGGAGTCGGCGGCGGAACCGTCCATGAACTTGTCGCAATGTCGAAGGAGGAAATCGACTCGCTGCAGGCCGCCGCAGGCGACGAAATCGGCGATGCATCCCAGGCCTCTTCAGTTGTCAAGCTGGTGAATGAGCTGATCATGGAGGCGATCGAACAGAAGGCCAGCGACATTCATATCGAACCGGAAGACGATGATCTCGCCGTCCGTTTTCGCGTCGACGGTATGCTGCAGATCCAGCCGATGCCGGCAGAGATTCAGAGATTCCGGGCCGCGATCGTCAGCCGGCTTAAAATCATGGCCAAAATGAACATCGCAGAAAAACGTCTGCCGCAGGACGGACGCATTCGACTGACGATTCGTGGTCACGAAGTCGACATCCGCGTTTCTGTCATCCCCATGCTGCATGGCGAAGGCGTCGTGATGCGACTGCTGGACAAGTCGCGAGCCTCGCTCAGTCTGGATTCCGTACGCTTCCCCGAAGAACTTCGCCGGCACTGGCAGACCTTGATACGTCGTCCGCATGGCCTGATTCTGGTCACCGGCCCCACCGGCAGTGGAAAGACGACAACGCTCTATAGTTCACTCTGCGATATCCGTCGCCCCGATCTCAAGATCATCACGATCGAGGATCCGGTCGAGTACAATCTGAAACAGATCAGCCAGATACAGGTGCAGTCTCAGATCGGACTCACCTTCGCCGCCGGCCTTCGCAGTGTCCTGCGTCATGACCCCGATGTCGTGCTGATCGGTGAAGTACGTGATGCTGAAACCGCAGTCAGCGCGATCCAGGCGTCTATGACGGGCCACCTCGTCTTCAGCACGATTCACACTAACGACGCTGCGGGAACATTCACACGCCTGATTGACATGGGAATTGAACCGTACCTCGTGGCCAGTACACTTCAGGGCGTGCTGGCCCAGCGACTTGTGCGTCGTCTTTGCCGCCACTGTCGCATGGAATATCTTCCGGAAACAGATCAGCTGCCGTCTGACTGTATACTCCCCAGCTCGCAGAAACTCTGGAAGGCGAGCGGCTGTCGTGAATGTCGCGGCTCCGGGTATTCCGGTCGAATTGCAATCTTCGAACTGCTGATCACCAGCAGTCGGATCCGGGCCCTCTGCATGCAGCAGTCAGACTCTACTGAAATTCAGGCAGAAGCCGTGCGGCAGGGAATGCAGACCCTGCGTCAAAATGGCTGGCAGCGCGTTCTTGCGGGCGATACATCGCTGGATGAACTGATCCGCGTCTGCCCGCTGGAAACCGAAAATCCGTAGTCGACTCAGTCGCGTCCGACATCACCCGATGCTTTTTCCCAGCGCAGTCCAACAGAGTCTGCCGTAAGAATCGGAAGATCCTGAAACTGCAGCATCCGCGGCTGTGGGTCGGTACAGTCCACCAGAAAACGAATCGCAGCGACAGGACGCTCACCTGCGATCTGACCAATCGCGATCCCGCTATAGACGCTGCCACCGACCGTGATATACGGTGCCATCGCCCGATATTCACCCGTCGCCACCAGACCTCGATTCAGCAGCCAGGCAGTGGATTTGAATTCCCGTTTGCCGCGATCCTCATAATCAGGCTGCAGGGAATGAATCGCACGAGCCAGCGAGGAACTTACGCCGGGAATCGAAGCCAACACCTCTTCAGAAGCCGAATTGATATCGATTCGACCGTAAATGGCCCGATCCATGGTGAGACAAAACACTTCCTCCAGTTCCGGCAGCATCCGACTGATCGTCGCGGCATCGGCGGCCCATGGAGACTGCAGCACGCGATCCTTTCCCTCAACAGTCACACGCACCTGACCACCAAAGAGATCCACAATCGAACGAAACTCAAAGGAAGGATTTCCATCCAGTACCAGTCCACCACGAGAATATTCATGCACGGCCACGTTCTTCTTCGGCTGATTCAATAGCCCCAGCTGCATCTTCAATCGATCGTTGGCGTTCTCCAGCCGCTCCAGCAGCCGCAACCGCTGATCCTCCCCTTCATCCGGTCTGATATCGTCAAGCCAGGTGATTCCATGCAACCGACCGGCCACGATGAACAACGCCGCCTCCGCCCCCAGCCGCGGCAGGATCTGATCATATAACTTCGCCAGCTCCGTGGAATTCAGATGAATCCGGGGCTTACCCTCTGGACTGGCCTGCGACTCCGCACTCACCAGCGTCAGATAACCCGCAATCCCGGTCTGCAGCACGCCATCCTGATTGTCATCCGGTTCCTGCAGGCCACCGTCATCTTCTTCAGGATCCAGAATTCCATTCTGATTCTGATCTTCTCCAAACAGGATCGCTGCCGTCATTCCTCGCACCGATAACAATTCGGACAGGTCTTCGCACATGGCATTTCGCGGCACACGCGGAGTCGCCTGAGCGAGATACCACTCCGCCTCAGCCCCAAACTCCGACGGCTCATTGTCTTCATCAATCCAGTCCAGCAGGGAATCCGCGAGGGGAACTGTCATTCCGGGGATCACCGTCAATCGGCGACGTGCCTGCGGACGCCGCGTGGCCTTGAGTGGCAGTGATCTGAGATTCAGCTTTGACGATTCATTCAGCCAGCCAAATTCAGGCGCCATGTTTCGACCTGTCGGCAGTTTCCGCAGCAGCGTCAGTCGGCCAGACTCACCGTCCACCAGCGGTATTGCCACCGACGTCTTTCGGATGTCGCGAGCCTGTTTCTGCAAATCCGCAACGGCCAGTTCCACAGCCGATTCCGCCAGCTGACGCCGCTTCAGGTGCTGCAGCCCCATTCTTGTCGCCCCGAATTCCGTCACCATCAGTGCGGAAAAGGAGTACACAGCAAAACTCAGCAGTGCCACAACCACAAGCACCAGCAACAGCACAAATCCGCGTCGAGAGTCCACAGCGGCAGCGAAAGTCCGATCAGAAAATCGCTGCATATCATTGCTCCGCCACTGGAATGGTGATGATGAAAACCTCCGACGGAATGCCTTCCGTCCATTGTACCCGACACTCCACCGCCAGCGGCAGACGCTGGAGTTCTTCACTGTTCCAGCGACTGACCCAGCGATCACCGTCGAGGTAACGGAATGACACCGATCGCACGCGATCAGAAATCCGGATCTCTGTCACACTCGGATCTTCCGCCATCGCGGAGGAAACCCATGGCACGATCCGCCGGATCAGCGCCGGGGCATCCTGCGCTCCTGCCAGTGACGTCGTAACCGCCCGGTCATCCCGAAAACCAAAAACTCCACGCAACGCCTGGCCATTTGACCAGACAACATGGGCAGCTTCGTCGCCATACTCTTGTGTATTCGGAAATCTGTGACTGGTCCTCGTGGCAAATACTGCCAGCCACGTGGCTTCCCCCACAAGATTGACCGGATGCGCCGCAATCGCCTGATCGGGGATCGTCAGCAAGTCCTGCGACTCCAGCACTCGTTCGTCACCGCCACTGAACTCAGAAAAACTGCTCTCACCCAACCGAGGTCGCTGCAGCACCTGCCGCTTGACTGGTATTGTACGTCGCAGAGTTCCTCTGAGATCCACCACCAGATCCTCGTACAAGCCCCGTCGCAGGGCAGCCAGTCCGGCACTGTCCTGCGAACGCCCGCGATACTTCCAGAACAGATTCAACGACACGGCGATCGAACTCATCAGCATGCCCGTCAGGGCCAGCGCCAGCATCAGTTCCACCAGCGTCATGCCCCGCCGCGAATATCCAGCGCCTTCCCCACACGATCTCAGAAAGCCAGGTCCCCGCATTGCGCTACCTCGACTTTCGCTGCTCTAAGGATGTACTACGCACAGCGGACGTCTTACGGACACCCGGAATCTTTTCAGGAGCCTGCACAAGACGAACCATCGTCCATCGGCTCCAGCGTTCCTGTCGCCCACCAACCCGATGCACGGAAACTCGAAGCAATTGCAGTCCTTCAAATTCTGACGGCAACAACTCCGCTGACCAGCGCCAGTTGTTCTGACCAGGAAGTACCTGATCCGTCACCGGCAATCGTCGCAATCCCCCGGCCTGCAGCAGCTCCAGTTGAGTCTGACACCTCAGGGCAGCCTCCGTACTGAGTTCCGATCGCAGCGCCGCGTTGATACCTACAGAGGCCTGATGGCCGATTGCGGCAAGGGCGCCAGTCAGAATGGCAACCGCCAGCACGACCTCAAGCAGTGACAAACCGGCACGCCGACCGCCTGAACCGGTCAGACTGTCGCCGCCTGTCGCGCCAGAATGCTGTCCAATCTCTGACATGCCTGATCTGCCCCTCGGAATTTCAGGGCACCGCGCCGAGGATCACGTGCACTGCAAAAACGGTTAACCCACCTGGAAACGGTGTCGACTCTCAGGAAGAACTCCACCAACTGACAATCGCTCATTGACAGTTTACATAGTGAAAGCGGCTGTCACCGCCACGAAACGCCACGCGCCCCCCGCGAGAGGTGTTGCATTTCCGCAACCGGTCCGCAGAATCGGAGATTTAATTGGCCGCGACGTGCAAGGTCAGCCCTGAAGTCGCTGACCACCGGTGGGCCGGCCTTCGCTCTGGCCCACCGTCATTTATTGCATGCGAAATTCGCGGCACGATCAACGCGGTAACAGCACCGACCACGTGCAAAAAAAGCTTCGCACCGTGCCGGGAACACCTCAGGAACTTCATCAAAAAAACGGGATCTATTCCGACACCCGTGCCATGTCGCCACCTTGGATGAGCGCCTTGACCTGCAGCGGCCACAAAGAGGAGCTCGAGATCTATTGAATGCAGCCTCCTGAAACACAGCCATGCGGCACGCAGAAATCACATCGGCCTCGCCGTCCACGGCTCATTCTGATCGCTACCGACGTGAAACACATTGCATACATCGGTTTTTACACCACGCACAATCGTTTTTTACTATGAATCATTAGCAACAGGCGACCATCGAATGAGCGTGCTAAGACATTCCGGAGCACCGACTCAGCGTCACGCGTTCAGCATGCTTATCAATTCTGCCTTCGCAGTTGTCCGGATCCATGAACAGACATCAGCCAACCCGCCATGCAACAACCAGGAAAGAAGAAGATTTGCCAATTTTTGCATCCATTTTGCCGCAAAATCGACACATTTTGCGGCCGTTTCCCTGGCTCAGGAGCATCGCAGTTGGAAAACAAATGAGGCCCATAGGTTTATCGATCATCGACGGCCGCAGCGGATTTACGGCACTCTCGATGCTATTTCCAGCCAGCACCTGCGTGATTAAAGAATCTCTAAATGGAAATGAGCCAGATCTATGAAACCGGATAAGCATCAAAACCCGACATCGCCGACCAGACGGCGTGCCCTGAAGACTGTTGCTGCGGCAGCAACGGTTTCCGGGGCTGCTCTGGCCGCTCAGCAGTCTCCACTTCGCAAGCCAACACCTCCGCCACCGCAGACCGTAGCTCCCAAAGTCGTTCGCAGTGCGGCCACAGCATCAGTGCCCAAACCGGCCCCCGCGGCTGCACAGCCCGTCCCACGCCCCATTACGCCACCAGCTCCTCAGGATGCTTTGCCACCGGTTCCGTTTGCCTTTACCCCCTTCACTGTGCCACTGCCCCTTCCACAGGTTCAGCAGCCGGCGGGGATCGGTCAGGCCCCCTATCAGCCCGGCGACGTGTTCCACGGGATTGCTCCCGAATACTTCGACCGGAGTGTCGCGGAGCGTCCGGATCTGAAATTCTACGAACGTTTGCCGACAAAGTTCTATGAACTGCGGATGACGTCGGGTGTTCACGAAATCATTCCCGGAGTGCAGACGCCCATCTACGCCTACAATGGGTCTTACCCGGGACCGACTTTCCGCTTCCGCGTCGGTGAACCGGCTGTGGTGCGTCTGTGGAACGACCTTCCCATCGAAATGTCAGCACACCTGCACGGGGGCCACTCTCCAGCTCACGCCGATGGCTATCCCACGTTCTACGTGTTGCCTGGCCGAGCCCGGGACTATTTCTATCCCAACACCGTGCCCATGCTCAACGGCCAGCCGGATTTCACCGAGAGTCCGTCGACGATGTGGTACCACGACCATGCCATGGACATTGCGGCGGGCAACGTATGGAAGGGATTGTGCGGCTTCGCCCTCTGCACCGACCAGCTGGAAGAGGACCTGATCGCGTCCAATGTCCTGCCGGGTGATCAATGGGACATTACATTGTGTCTGCAGGACCGTCGCCTGAATCCCGACGGAACCCTGTATTTCGACCACTTTGACCACAATGGGACGCTGGGAAACATCTGGGTCGTCAACGGGAAGGCACAGCCATTTCTGAAAGTTCAGCGTCGCAAGTATCGCTTCCGCATCCTCAACGGCTGCAACGCACGATTCCTCGAAGTGCGGCTCAGCAATGGCCAGCCGTTCACACGGCTGGGTAAGGATTCGTGGCTCTATCCTCAGGCGATTGAGCAGTCAACCATGATGCTCAGCTCAGGTCAGCGTGCTGACGTCGTCATCGACTTCACCGATGCACCACCGGAATTGTTCCTTGAGAATATCCTGGCACAGACCAACGGCAGAAAGCCGGAAGGTTCACTGGCAAGTCCGGGGCGTCTGGATGTTCCTGTGCCCTTCATGAAATTCATTGTCGAAGGCGAAGCACAGCCCGATAACGCGACAGTGGTGCCCGGTACCGCACTCAGACCTCATCACGATCTGAACCCTGCCGATGCTGTCATTACCCGCGTTTTTGAGTTCCATCGCAGTAACGGCGCGTGGCAGATCAACAAACGGTTCTTTGATCCCAATCTCGCCAATGCCACTCCGACATTGGGGACTGTCGAACGCTGGATCTGCCGCAACGGCAGTGGGGGCTGGTGGCATCCCATTCACGTCCATCTCGAGTCTCACCAGATCATTCGGCAGAATGGACAGCCACCAGCACTACAGGATCGCTTCAAGAGCGACCTGCACATCCTCGACGGAGGCAGCGAAGTCGAAATGCTGATGCGGTTTCGTACATTCAAAGGTCCCTTCGTATTCCACTGTCACAATGTGGAGCATGAAGACATGCGGATGATGTTCACTGTCGACCCGCGGTTGACGCCAACCGCCTCGCCACAACCCATTCAGGCCAGTTACCCGTAGAGGGAAATTGGGATCACCGGGACGGGCTGCAGGGGCATTCAGTTGCCCCCTGCCCCGTCCACTGTGATCGGTGACAAATTGATGTCTGAGAGACTTGTGAACGGTGCCTCAAAGTGACAGGACACCAGCCGGAGAATTCGGGCGATGCAGCAATGAAAGGCAACTCCAGCTTCCCAATTCAGCCTCTCAGGTTTTCATTTCCCGTGTAGTAAATTTTTGGATACGAATATCCTTTTTTGTCTGGATTCCTGCCGCGAACTGATCCAGAACGTGATCCGGACAGAGCAAACGTGGGAATTCTTTAACAGGGGGGCGCACAGTGCCATCCGGCTAGCGCCCGCCGGACTTCTTTTTTGACGTCAACCCATCGGAATCTGCTGCAAGACGACAACAACTTTTCAAGGTCAAACCAACTTGCGTAACCCGAACAATCCCAACCAGCGAGCCATCTCAGGACATCTGTCCTCGCAAAGCCCCGCTAACCAACTATCCCCGGAGAAACGGGCTGGCACGCTGCGTATTTTCCTGCGTCCCGGCAGAATTACACAGGGATTGACTCCATCCTCCGGCCCCGAGGACGCAGCGGAGGACACTCAGCAATCTTTAAATCGTCCAATCGTTCACACCTATGTTCAATATGTAAAGGCAAAATGTATCGACGCAGAAAAATCAGGACCTCATGGTACGTAATCTGCATGATGATTTCTCACAACATGGAGTTGCTCAATTGATTGCAGCAAGTGCTTCCCACCAGAGCCGGGATGACACAATCGCTACAACCGTAACATCCGGACTCAGGTGCCCGAAAATCACTTGAAGCACAGTTATGGGCTGTCGGGGTCGTTGTTTGGTACGACTGCTGCTTTTTTGAAAAGCATCCTGCGAATTGATTGCTTTTCCAATATGTCGCTCGTCGTAGCGAAGGAGCCCATTCCATGAAGTCGAAACGAACTTCTGCCACGAGGCGGAGTATCCTGAAGAAATCTGCGGCCGCTGCGGTTGTCGGCAGTGCTGCCATTGCGATTGCCGCTCCCCCCAGGCCCACGGGACCACCATCATTGCCCAAACCGGCTCCACCGGCTGGCAAGCAACTCCCCAAGCCCGGCGTGGCACCACGGCCGGCTAAGCCACCGATTAACCCAACGCCAACTCCCACTCCGGCCACGCCTCCCACTCAAACGGTGGCCGGTCCGTTTACGTACACCCCGTTCGAACTGCCGTTGTTGATTCCTCCGGATTTGCAGCCCGTCGGCATCGGCACGTCACCGTACACCCCCGGTGACTGCTTCCACGGCATCGCCCCGGAATACTTCGATCGCCGGACGGCCGAAGCCCCGAACATGAACTGGTACGAATCCGGTCCCACAAAGTTCTATGAAGTGCGGATGCAGGAAGGCTTTCACGAGTTCATTCCAGGCGTGAAGACACCAATTCACGGCTACAATGGGATCAGTCCCGGCCCAACGCTCCGTACTCGTGTCGGCCAGCCTGCTGTCGTCAGGTTCTGGAACGACCTGCACGTTGAGACATCGGTCCACCTGCATGGAGCACACACTCCATCACACGCCGACGGCTCTCCGCATTTTTATGTTCTGCCCGGTCGAGCTCGGGATTACTACTACCCGCTCTCTGTTCCAATGCTGCATGGCCAACCGGACTTTTCCGAAAGTCCCTCGACGATGTGGTACCATGACCACGGTCTGGACATCACGGACCACAACGTCTGGGCGGGCATGTGCGGTTTCTGCATCACGGTCGACGACATTGAACAGGATCTGATCAATCGCAATGTGCTGCCATCAGGTGCCTTTGACATTCCGTTCTGTATGCAGGATCGAACCTTCAATGCTGACGGCACGCTGGCCTTCGATCCCCTCGACTTCAACGGTCACCTCGGAAATGTCTGGCTCGTAAACGGGGTCGCTCAGCCCTTCCTGAAGGTGCAGCGTCGCAAGTATCGCTTCCGCATTCTGAACGGGTGCAACGCGCGATTCATGGAACTGAAGTTGAGCCACGGTGCACCGTTTCTGCGGATCGGCAAGGATACGTGGTTGTATCCCAAACCGATTGAGCAGGATACAATGCTGTTGAGTCCGGCGAACAGGGCTGATGTCATCATTGACTTCACGGATGCTCCGAACGAAGTTTATCTCCAGAATCTGCTGCAGCAGGACAATGGACGAGGCCCGAATGGCTCGTACACCCAACGTGTTCACGCTGATGTACCAGTGTCATTCATAAAGTTCATCGTGGAAGGTCCCCCACAGCCGGACAGCGCCACGGTGGACCTGACGACTCAGTTGCGTCCGCATGAGGTCATCGATCCTGCAGAAGCCGTTGTGACGCGGACATTTGACTTCCATCGCAGCAACGGCGCATGGCAGATCAACAATGTCTTCTACGACACAGCCCGGGCCGATGCGACGCCGACACTCGGCTCTGTCGAGAAGTGGATTCTGCGAAACAACAGCGGTGGCTGGTGGCATCCGATCCACATCCATCTCGAATCCCACCAACTGCTTTCGTTCAACGGTGGCGCTGTTCCGCTGGAATTCGCCTTCAAGAATGACACCACCTATCTAACCGGTAATGGCACCGCAGAGATTCTGATGCGGTTCCGTACATTCAAAGGACCATTCGTGTTTCATTGCCACAACAATGGCCACGAGGACATGCGAATGATGATGAATGTGGATCCACGTGTGGCTCCCACAGCATCGCCGGCTCTGGTGCAGGCCAGCTTCCCATAATACCTGAAGGTATGAACCGGGGCCACAGTTCTGAACTGTGGCCCCGTTGTTCAGGGAAACCCTGTCCAGAACGGGATTCAGGATCTCCACAACTGAGCATCGGACTGCAGGTCGACATCCTCGTGACATGCAACGCAATTCCGGATATTACACCTTTGAAGAAGAAAAGATCCCATGAGCTTTCTGCGTCTTGAACTTGCCCTCATTTCCTGCGTACTCGCTGTTGGCATCTACATCGGCACAACCGGGTCCACTATCAACAGGTCTGACGTGGCAGAAAACAATGAGCAGAAACAACTGACACAATGGCTGGATCGCGACGAACAAGTTGTGCAGAAGCAGTATGAGCATCTGAAAGAGCGGGCCGCCGAACTGAGCGATGGCCGCCTTGAGGAGTTCAAGGGACAACGTGTGTCCGATCGGTTTCCCGATGTGGTCCTGACGAACCATTATGGAGAGGACCTGCGGTTCCGGTCTGACCTTGTGCGTGATAAGACCACCTGCTTTGCCATGTTCTACACTCGCTGCGAGGGGACCTGCCCCGGTACCATTTCCAAGATGCTGAAAATCAGGGAGTCACTGACTTCGCAGTTTGGACGCGATAACATTCAGTTCGTCTGTATCACGCTGGATCCGGAGAACGATGGTCCGGAGGAACTGCTGGAGTACGCCACATCGGTCGGCGGGCTGAAAAGCGAGACGCTGGCAGACATTCATTTCTGCACCGGCTCCAAAGAAGACGTCGAACTCGTCCGTCACTCCCTCGGGATGTATGACCTTGACCCGATTGTCGATGCAGACAGGACCCAGCATGCAGCGATGATCGTCATGGGGGCTGATCGCTTCGACCGCTGGGCATCATCGCCCTCCGGGCTGCCGGTTCAGGAGCTTCACGAAACGTGTCTCCGCATCGCCGGTGCATCCGAGCGTCAGAGGTTCGGTCTGCGGCTGGCACTGGACAGTGGCTTCACGGCGGCGGCCCTCGCTGACGTCGCAGGCGCACCGGCCGGATATGACAACGCACAGATCGCCGTCTCCGATAGTTGCTGCAGCAAGTCTGCAGACGGATCAGCTAAGGGCAGTTGTTGCAACAAGGCTGCAGACGGCTCAAAGAAGGGGGCCTGCTGCAGTTCCAGTGGAAAGGACGGAAGCTGCTGCAGTCAGAAGACAAAAGGTACCTGCTGCCAGAAGCCGGAAGCCGCCGATGAAGCCCAGACCGGGGCTGAAAAACCATCAGCCCCCGCTGTAGCCGATCCTGCCATCAGTGCACTCCGATAACACACCGACTTCCACGCTGGAACAGAGAACAGCGCCCAACGAAGACGATGTTGCAGTTTTGCATCAAACGAGTTGTTGCCCAAAAGCAACAACTCGTTTCATTTCCCGCGACAGCCGAATTCTTCGGCCAGAAAGGACACATTCCTCTTTGCTTGTCAGCATGAGCGCGGAAAATCTGCATAGATTCGCAGGGTTCTGTCGTTTTTTGACCAGTGAACCACGCGCGATGGTTGCGGGATGCGAGAGAAGGAACTTTTTCCATGCCCCACGGTCTGGAAAAGTTCGCTCAACATTGTCACTCCAGTGATCATTGTGCCCTGAAGGTACTTTTTCGACGACTGTCGCAGGGATTCTCGCGAACCTCAGCGCAGGTTGACACAACCTTCATCTTCAAACAGCGACAACTGCGGATCTGATCAGGACCACGGTCACTGCCCAGCCGATCGCACTCCTCTGTGTTTCAGTTCAGAGGCTTCTGTTCGGAGCAGAATGCCCGAGTTTACCGAGCAGCTTTTCGATGCCTCAGTTTCGCTACATTGCTATCACACATGACGGTCTGAAAGTGCCGGGAACACTTCTGGCCACTTCGCGCACAGACGCGTTGCAATTGCTGTCTGCCCGCATGCTGATGCCGGTTTCGCTGACGGAACACACATCCGGCAGCGTGGGACGTGAACGAGTGTCCTCGGCGGCGATGTCTTCGGCCTACAGCCTGCTGTCCGATCAGCTGGAAACCGGAGTCCCACTGCTGCGTGCTCTGCAGGTCATGGCCGAGCAGTCTTCAGATCAGACATTGCGAGCCACGCTCAGCTCGATTTCCGCTCAGGTCGCGGACGGCTCCAGTCTGGCCGCAGCAATGACCAGTCGTCCCTCCATTTTCAGTCCTCTGGATATCAGTATGGTCCAGGCAGGTGAAGAAGGCGGATTCCTTGAAGAATCCCTTCGACGCCTTGCCGCAGTGCGGGAACGGCAGGAAGAAATCCGCTCGCGTATTCGTGGCGCAGCGGCCTACCCAGTGCTGCTGGCTGTTGTGGCCAGTCTGGTCGTGACCGGGATGCTCATTTTCTTCGTACCAAAATTCCAGCCACTCTTCGATTCACTGCAGCAGGCAGGACGACTGCCATGGCCCACGCGGACCCTGCTGAGCCTGAGTGACAGTCTCGCTGCCTGGGGACTGTTCGTTCCACCGATCCTTATCGCCGCGGCGTTGCTGATCAAGGCCAGGGTTCCCCGACAGCAACTGGCTCGTACCGTGGATCGCTTCCTGATGAAGACTCAGGGTATTGGCCCCATCGTTCGCTCCGTCGCGATCGCTAGGTTCTGTCGAGTTCTCGGGTCGCTGCTGCAGAACGGCGTCCCCATGCTCAGATCCCTCGAAATCGCTCGCCATGCCAGTGGGAATCAGGTGTTGAGTGAAACCATCGCAGTTGCCGCCGAAAGTATTTCCTCCGGAAAAAATCTTGCTGGACCGCTGGCTGCCAGCGGACACTTTCCTGCAGACGTTCTGGAAATGATTTCAGTGGCAGAACAGGCCAATCGACTCGACACCGTCCTGCTGAAACTTGCTGACAAGCTGGAACTCAGAGCCCAGCAGCGACTCGATATTCTTCTGCGTCTGCTTGAACCGGTCATGATGCTGATCATGGCCGTGGTGGTTGGATTTATGGTCGTTGCGTTACTGATGCCGGTTTTTGAAGGAACCGGACTGGGCTGAACACACAACTCCGCGGTCAGCTGACTTCACTGCCGACTGAAACGCGGATTTCCCTCCAACTTTCATCAACCTCACACAGTTTTCAATCTCTCACTTCGGAACATGATCATGCAGCAGCGAACCATCGCACGGCAAACCCCGATAGCCGCTTCATACAGACAAAACAGACCACGCCGACACGCTTTCACACTGATGGAAGTCCTGCTCGTCCTCGGTATCCTCGGTGTGATCATGGCCATGGTGGTGCCCCGACTTCTGGGACGCCAGAAGGAGGCCTACTCTGACGTCGCCAAAGCCAGTCTGTCCGGACTGGCCGATGCCCTGAAACTCTATGCACTCGATCATGCCGGTGACTTTCCCACCAGTGCTCAGGGACTGCAGGCTTTGCTGAAACCACCGGCTGGCCGTGATCCGGCATGGAAAGGCCCCTACCTCGAAAAGGAACCCGTCGACCCCTGGGGAACCCCTCTGGCCTATCGCGCCCCGGGCACAAAAAACGTCGACAGTTTTGACATCAGTTCTGCGGGTCCTGATCACATTCACGGCAATCAGGACGATATCGGGAACTGGTGAAATGCGGCAGTCATCTGGTAAACAGCACACCCAACAGCATGCTCCCGGGTTCTCCCTGCTGGAGCTGTTGCTGGTGCTTGGACTGCTGACAGTAGCGATGGCCATCACCGTCCCCGCACTCAGTCGCTGGCAGCGCCGTCTGCCGCTGGAAAGATCTGCCGCTCTGCTGCAGCAGGCTCTGGCAGAAACTCGTCTGGCCAGTATCCAGTCAGGTGAACCGTGGGGACTGTGGCTGTACGCCTCCGGAACTCAGGGGCGCCGAACGCCGTTGAACCAGCCGGATCTGGACCGCTACCAGTTCCAGTTCCCCCAGGGAATCGCCTGTCGCCCTGCCCCGGTCGATGGACAAACAGCTTTGTCTGGTACGGAAGATCTTGTTCTGATTTTTCAACCGGATGGTTCCAGTTCCTCCGCCCGGCTGCTGTTGATCAACGAACGCGGTGAAGAACTCCACATCGTTCTGGAACGGCTCACTGGAAACGCGGAAATTCGCCCCGCGCTCTCAGCCGCTGAAAGGTCAGCCACAATCGACTCACTAACTCACCGTTTCTCAGCTGGCCCGGTCGAGTCCGCCAACCTCAGGGTATCTGCAGGCAGACGGCCAATCATGGACACAACTTCCACACGGAACACCACTGCTCTCTTCCGACGACACCAGAATTCGAACCCTGGTTTCTCTTGCTGAACAGGCCGAATCGATGAACAGACCGGACGAATCTCTTTCAATCGACGGAACAAGGATTCCTGCTGCGGAGGCCGCCATGGACGCGTCTGATAACCCCGGCGACGCAACGCAAACAGCAAACACACCAGCCGAAGTACGGTTCCCGGCAATGGAATGCACGGTCTCTGCCACAGACACAACCGCACCCCGACGCCGCCTCCGGGATGTTCTGCGCAGTCGCAGAACCACGGCAGCCACCACCGTTGTGGACTGGACGACAACCGGCATCATCATTGGCCTGGTGCAGGGTTCCGGAGTGACTGCGGAACTGAAGAATTCCGCATTTCAACCATGGCCCGCGGGATTCGATCCCTTCGCTGATCCGGAGCAGACCGGATTTCTGCTGAAAGAGATGCTGAAGAATGCACCGTGGGCAGGAAAACCAGCGGCCATTTCCATTCCCAGACAACTGGTCAGCCTCCGTTTGCTGCAGTTACCCAACGTGGTCGCGGAAGATCTGCCTGCACTGATCACGCTGCAGATGGAAGCCCGGCAGTCCGCTCAGGAAAACATTCAGACCTGGGACTTTGTTGTCCACCCAGCCTCACAAGAAGCCACCACGCGCCATGTCTCCGTGGTTTCTGTTCCCTCGGCGGTTTGTCAGAGTCTGCGACAATCCATTGCGGCCGCGGGCTGGAAAGCGACTTTGCTGACGGCAGCCGATTTACACGTCGGTCATCCGGAAGCAGACGGCGATGATCTGCGAATCACGATTCAGGCCAATCGATCCAAACTGGAAGTCGTTGCGCTGCATGCGGGGCTCCCTGCCGCCTCGATCGCCACATCAGCAGGTCCCGATCCGGAGACCGTTCCCGCTGCAGCACTGGTACTGTCGCTGGTGCACCGTGTCACGGAAAGTCTGCCGGAAGCATGGCGAGCGAACCCATCCCGATTTCCGCTGCATATCTGCGGCTCTCGCGCTCAGACGCTCGCCGAACTGCTGCGTGCCGAGGGACAAACCGTCACCACGGGACCGGTGGATGAACGCGGTCCTCGAGCCCTGGCTCTGCGTGATTTGCTGCTCAGTCCTCGCCAGCGTCTGAACTTCTTCCGGCCCGGCTCAGCACCCGCATCTCTGTTGAAACGATACTCACTGGCCATTCGCCTGTCTCTGATCGGCGGTGCACTGGCAGCCGCGATGGCTTTTGTCGTGATGGACAGGATGCAGACCCTGCAAAAGACGCTCGACGCCGGAGAAAAACGCCTGCAGTTCCTCAATGAGGTGGCGCAAAGAGGCGAAGCCACCCTGAATCAATGGACTGAACTGAAAAAGTGGGATCAGGACACTCTGAATGCTGCCCGGGAATTTCAGGCCGTGCTGCAGATCATGCCGTCACACGAACAGATGCTGTTGACACGCCTCCAGCTGGAAAACATGCCAGCCTCGGACGAACGTGTCCTGCGCCTCGAAGGCCTCGCCCAAACCGCTGACGACATTCGACAACTCAACACCGCCGTCCTGGCGCAGCCGGAACGCTACACACTGCGCCCCCACGGTATTGAACCCGCACCGATTGGAAGTCCTATGCCGATCAGCTTTCGCATGGAATCCCGGATTCTCCAGAACGCTCCGGAAGCCGGCATCACGCCGGTTCGCACCACCGAAGAACTCCCGATGACTGCCATCACAGAAACGGAGCAATAATCATGCTCAGCACGCGACGCGAAAAAACTCTGGCCGTCATTGCAGCAGTGATAGTCGCCGGCTGCCTGCTGTGGGACTCTGTCGATGCCACGGGTCTGAATGTCTTCGGTGATCTGCAGACTCGGATCGATGCAACTCAGCAGGAAATTCAACGGCGGCAGGAAGTTTCCGATGACATTGATCAGGCGATGAAAAAACTGCGGACCATGACGGCACGCAGCCTGCCCGCTGAACCGGGAAAAGCCTCCGCGATCTATCAGGCGTGGCTGATTCAGCGACTGACCGAATGCGGAATCCCCTCGCCCTCAGTCACTCCGTCCCCCGCGATTGTCGACGAGCGTCTCGGGTACCGCCTGCCGTTCTCTGTGGAATGCAGCGGACCTGCCGCCAGCCTGACCACTTTCATCGATCGATTCTTTTCTGCACCCATTCTGCATCGCATGACTGGACTGACGATCACAAACTCGACCTCTGGTCTGGAAGATCAGCACCAGATGACCGTCAGCATCGAGGCTCTGGCCCTGTCCCATGCCGACAAGGTGGACTCACTTCC
>CAIYBH010000249.1 GCA_903924405.1 uncultured Planctomycetaceae bacterium
CTTTCCCGCTTCGGCACAGAAAGTGGCGCAGTGTTTGCCTTGTGTTGCCAGTGGTAATACTTCTTCGCATGGCTCGCGTGTCCCACCACCCACAGAGCCAGTCTCTTGCCAGTCCAGACGCCGTTCCAGGTGCAGTCAGGGTCAGGGAGTGTCCTATGAACCAGGTGGTCGACGATATCCGCAGATTCCAGTTGTGGTTTCCCTTCTTTCAGGTGCTGATCGCCGCCGTTGCACTCTACGACAGCTATCTCACCCTGCGTTTCCGCGAAGTCATGCTCTACACCGAAGAAAATCCGCTGGGACGCTGGCTGATCCAGACCTGCGATGGCGGTGTCTCCGTCTTCCTGCAACTCAAACTCGCCGGCACTCTGCTGGTGATGCTGATGTTGTTCTGGATGCGTCTTCGACAAAGCCGCCTGACGCTGCCGGTCTCCGGCTCCATCGCGTCCTGGCAGTGCGGGTTGCTCGTCTACCTGACAGCGGCCTGAAGCCACGATTCGAGGTTGTCACGGCCCGAGTGCTCACGCAACGCTCACATGAACACCTCTCCGGTGCTATTCCGCTGCAACCGGCCAGTCGGCAGATTCCGTGCGGGCGGTGTTCAGGTAGTCCGTCACCGTCCGCACAATCTCCGGATGGTCCGCAGCCACATCCATTTGCTCCGCCGGATCCGCGTCCGTATCGAACAATCGCAATCGGCCCGCCTGGCGAATTGCCTTCCACCGCTCCCGATACAAACACGCCTGCCGAAAGCCCCCTTCATGAAATTCCCAGTACAGAAATTCATGCAGTAACGCTGACGACTGCCCCTTCAATTCCGGCAGCAGGCTGGCAGAATCCAGCCCCGGTGGAAGATCGCTTCCAGACACCTCCGCAAAGGTGGCTATCAGGTCCCCGTGGTATCCCACACGCGCTGACTCACCTCCCGCTGCCACAGTCCCAGGCCACCACGCAATCGCTGGCACTCGGATCCCGCCGTCCGTCAAACTGCGTTTCATTCCACTGAATTGACCAGCCGGCTGAAAACGCCCCGGGTTATGACCGCTCTCGTTGTGAGGCCCATTGTCGCTGGTGAAGAACACCAGCGTCTGCTCGGCTATCCCCAGTGCACGCAACCGATCCAGCAGCCGACCAACATGCTGATCCAGACGCATGACCATGGCAGCATGTCCCTTGTCAGCGTCCGACCAGTCCCGCTCCGCATACGGCCCGAAGTCCGGCACATGCGCACCATTTTTCAGGGCCCGCGTACGCTCGTTGTTCGCGTGCGGTGTCACCAGACTCCAGTACAGAAAAAATGGTTGATCCTTTGACTCTTCAACAAATCGCAAGGCCCGTTCGGCAAACAGATCATCAGCAAATTCCACTGCCGTCGTCGCATAACCAGCTCCTGTGTCTCCCACTGGCACGATCACGTTTTTCAGAGTCTCCCGCTGCTCGTTGTGCCAGAGAAAATCCGGGAAGTGGTTGTGGGCATGCTGCTGATTCAAATACCCGTAGAACTCGTCAAACCCCTGTTTTCGGGGAAGACCGGACTCCGCCGCTCCAACATCACCCAACCCCCACTTGCCAAACAAGGCCGTTCGATAGCCGGACTGCCGCGCCAGTTCCGCAACGGTCAAATCTTCGTCCCGCAGTGCCTGCGCCGCCGGATTGCTCCGCCCCGCGTTCCCCCGCACTCGCGTGTGACCGTGATGCAGGCCAGTCATCAGCACACTGCGCGACGGCGCACAGACGGTCGCCCCCGCGTAAAAGTGAGTCCATCGCAGGCCCTCAGCCGCCATCTGATCCAGACACGGAGTCTGGATCTGCGTTTGACCGTAACACCCGAGTTCCGCATAGCCGAGATCGTCGGCGAGAATCACAATCACGTTGGGACCGCGTTCACTGCCCCCATACACCTGCTGCCACGGGACGAACACCAGCAGTGACAACCACAGAAATCGCCAGGACAGCCCCCGCCCACAGAAACACGTCATTTCTGAACCTGCCATACGCCCGAGCCCCTCGTTCGCTCTGATTCGGCGGCGAATCGTCCGCAGCCGATACCCAAACACGCAGCTCACCCTGCAGTCAAATCAGGAACACACGCAACATAAACAACAGCACCAACGTACGTTAAAACATAACTCCCTCAAGGCGAGGGATTACTTCACCTGACGCACGTATACTCGCAGGCGTTTGCTGGTCCAGCTGCCGGCGTTGGCGGTGAATGTCCAGTCCGGCGTATTCCCCGGTCCCGGACCAATCCCGATGTCCGCCCGATCCCCGGCTCGCCAGTTGTTAATCGCAAAAATCGTCTGACCCGCCGCAAGGTTGTGAACCTGCATCGAACCATATCCTTCATCCGGCGGAGCCATCTCGTCACCAAAGTCATAAATCTCTTCAGAGGCCCCTTTGACACCCGCAGCGTTCTTCATGCCGTAATTGTGCGGCCAGAATTCAATCTGGCC
>CAIYBH010000250.1 GCA_903924405.1 uncultured Planctomycetaceae bacterium
ACGGGTGACCCGGTTACCATTGATCGAGTCCAGTACGACTTCGACAACCGAACAATCAGTGACACGACCATTCCGGTGGTGCTGCCAGCGAACTCTCAAAGAATCTTCAACACCGGCAGCATGGTCATTCCAGGGTTTGAGCTGGAGGGAACCTTTGAGCTGATCAATGGCCCTGACGCCATCGCCGTCACCTTCGACGCCACCTTCCGCGCATTTGACGCGTTGTTCCTGCACACAGCCGGCGGCGTCAACATCGTCAAGGGATCAAATCCGGGGATTGTGATCAGCCTCAATGCCACCGTCGAGTCGGGCTTCTTCGGCGTTGACAGTGTGTTTGAAATGGACAGCACCTTCCACCTGAAAGTGAATACTCGATCCGGCGGATCTGCTGACCAGTATGACCTTGGTATTGCCCGGGGCATGGTCCGTATTGACATCAACGGGCAGATGATTCTGCTCAGCACGATAAAGCTGCAGATGGGTGGCTACATTGAATCGTACGCTGGAGTCTTCCGCGTTCAGGCCAATGGCAGCATGGAACTGCTGGGGCAGTACGTGTATGGCAGTGCCTTCTTTAGTTCTGAGGGCGAGTTCCAGGTGTCGTTTGGCGGCGGCATTCAGATCGGACCATCAGGATTCGGAGTCTCGGGATCCACCAACTTTTCCATCAGTCGTCTGGACGGCAATGGAACTCAATCCTACGGCGACGGAAATTATGTTGTCAACGTGTCTGGTATTGTTCAGGGAACTGTTCAGATATTCGGCATGACACTGGGTGGTGCCAGTATCGCCTTTGGGCTCGACGGCAACACGGGGCGCGTCTATATCACGCCCAGTATTACCCTCAATTTCTTCCTGTTCAGCATCACATTCAGCACCACATTCAATCTGTTTTACGTCAAGATCCCACGCCCTGTGTACCTTGGTGGCAATGAGTCCGATGGAGGCGGCACGGCGTTCAATCGCGGAGTCCTGTATCTGAATACCGGCGCGCGAGCTCACATGCGCGACGAAGCCGAGGAGGAAATCAATGAAGGGTATGTCATTTCCCGCATTGGTAACGACCCGGACTATCCGGGCGAAATTCTGAGACTGCAGGCCTTCGGTCGCAGTCAGACGTTCCGCGGTGTGACAGGGATTGTGGCGGATCTGGGATCCGGACACGATTACCTGGAGATTGGCGCTGGGGTGCAGGCCCCGCTGACGATCCTCGGCGGAAATGGTTATGACTACCTGATTCAGAACGGCAGCGGAAGCGTCTACTTTGAAGGCAATGATGGCCCGACGTATGTCCGGGTCAGCGATTCTGTCCGTTCGGCCGTTGAGATCTACGGCGGAACCGACGAGGACGATATCCTGATCGAGGGAACGCATCTGGCACCAGTGACGATCTTCGCCGGCGCGGGCAATGACACCGTGACGTATAACGGCAGTGCGGCGGCCCTGATCAATGGAGGTCTCGGCGACGACATTCTGCAGGGCGGTTCCGGGGCCAACGTCTTCCAGTTTGAAGATGACTTCGGCTACGACACCGTGACAAAACTCGGCGGCACCGCCGAGATGGATTTCTCTCCCGTCAATGAACCCCTCGACGCTCGCGTGACAACGCTCAATGCCAATATCACCGGCAGTCGCGACTTTCAGAAGGTACTCGCACTGGGCTCCATCAGCGGAGTCCCCGTGAAACTGCTCCCGCTGGGCATCAACGAGATCACCGTGCTGTTCCCCGGCCACAACTTCAAAGCCGGCGACACTGTTGATATCCACGCTCCAGATACCCCGGAATTCAACGGTGCCTTCCAGATTCACACCGTCTCTGAAAACACCTTCTCGATCGTGCCCACACGCACGCTTTACATGGGCCAGCAGGCCACTCTGAATGCCGCCGGTGGCTTCATCGACCGCGGCGTCTTCTTCATTCACGATGGTCTTGAGACCGCATACTTCCACGGTAATACATCGACGCTCAATCCCGGCACGTGGAGCTTCTCCAGCAGCAATCGCGGTTACAACGGCACCTTTGACGTGCAGCGAGTGGATGCTGACTGGTTCTCCATCACCGTGCCCTGGGCAGATGTTCGGCCCGAAGTCACCGCCGATTTCCAGCCCGAACTGTTCCGATCAGGAAAAGGCAACGACCTGATCACGTTCGCCGCCGATATCCCGGCTCTGCCACTGATCGATGCTGGCGGCTTCGATCGGCTGAACGTTGTGGGTACGATTGGGAGTTTCGCCCGAGTCACCACCGGCTCTCTGGAAACCGCCGGACAATCTCTGATCTACACTGGCATCGAATTTGTTGTTCTGCGCGATCCGACGGCGAATATCACCGTAACCGGTGCCACGGAAACCGCAGCCCTCGAGCTGCCCGGCATGAATCTTGGTGTGGTCGCCACCAGCCTGGAGCTGCCCGTCAACATTTCGGCCGACGGACTGGACATCGTCGTCCGTGACTCGCTGACACTCGCCCACGCTCTGCAGCTGAACACGCTGGATGCACGCGTCGTCGGTGATGATGCGGAATTGACAATCACCCAGCCGCTGGTCTTCGGCCAGACAGCTCAGCTGTCAGTGCCAGACGGCATCGTCAATCTGCCAGGCGGCACCACGGCAAACGGCGGCCGCTTTGCCGTCCGCGCTCGCGGCCTGAACACAATCGGCGGCACCATGACTGTCTCCCTCGACGCACTGACACTGATCACCGACGGCAATGCCGAAGCCGCATTCCCCATCATCAACGACCGCGACCTGCTGCTCACCCGCTGGGTCACCCCCGGACGCCTGCAACTGATGGACTCGCTCCTCGCCGATGTCTTCGAGAACATTACGTGGATCGCCGATGTGGCATCTGAGTGGTCGAATCAAATGTTTGACGGCGCCCTCAATCCGGTCGCTGTGGCCGCCAAAGGGCCAGTCTCCGTCACGCTGCCGATATTCTCCAATAACGATGAAGATGGCCTGATCGTCGATGGACGCCTGAAATCCTATACCGGTGCCATGACGCTCACCGCTGATGAAATGGACTTCCGCGGGGGCCAGGGTTCCGTGCAGGCTCCAGGGGCCCTGACAATCCGTGCCGCCACCGCGGTCTGGAGCTATCGACTGGGTACCGCTGCCGAATCCCAGTCCGGAGCACCTCTCAGCACCATCCTCGCGCCGAATTCGCTCGATTTGACGACCCGAGATGTCGCCGCTCTGGCAGATGGCTTCACCGAGATCACCATCGGGCGCAGCGATGCCGGCAATCTGATGCGCATCGGTGACGCCTACAATATGACTCAGGTCAAGGCTACCGGACTGCCGCGAGTCCAGGATGCATCGATCAAGGATCCCATCTCACTGCTGGCCCAGACATTTATCGTCGAAGGTGACTTCCGCGTCCCCGATAGCCCGCTGTCGATGCAGGGCCACACTCTGGATGTTCGCCGCACCAATCTGCATATGCCAGACAATGCCAATCCCGATGCTGGTTTGTACTCCACCGAAACCGTCGTGGAAATGTCTGAACAGGTCGTTGTCTCCGGATGGATTCGCGGTGCTGATCTGGTGCAGATCGACATCACCAACAGTACCGGAACCAACGCGATTCTGAACTTCAGCAGTGGGCCAAACAGTCTCTGGACCGGCGTGGGCTCCACGATCGCCAGCGAACATGATGACAGCCGCGTCGAAATCACCGGCACCGGCAGCATTCTGCATGCGTCCACCGTCGAAGCGGCCGGAGCGGGTTCCCAGCTGGTGATGACAGCAGGCACCACATTCCTGCAGCGGGAAGGCGGTGTGCTGCGAGTCACCGGTAACGAAAGTCAAATGGAGATCGGCGGAGGGACGTATCTGGGCATCGAAGCCGGTAGTGCTGTGCTGGCCGGGGTTGCCTTCCAGATGCAGGGC
>CAIYBH010000251.1 GCA_903924405.1 uncultured Planctomycetaceae bacterium
TCCCACTCCGACGGGTACCGTGTGCAGGCCCGCGGGGAACTGCATGTGCGAACCAACAAACACGACGTGTCGCTGCATCCGGTAGCGGCCTTGAGCGATTTCGTACCCGCTGTGTCGACGTGACCCAACTGCCTTGACGTCCTCTGGAGTTCGCCGTGCGACATTCGGGCCGACATTCGGTATGGCTGATCGCGGCGGGGTTGTTGGTTGCAGTTCAGGGCGCGGTTCTTGTTCACTGTGCTGTGCGACATTCGCCGGTCGTCGATGAAACGACACGCATCATGGCCGGAATTCGGATCCTCACGGAACAAAGGTTTGATACGGAGATCGGCAATCCGCCACTGATCAAAACATTGGCGGCCATCCCCGCTTGGGTCGCATCCGGCATGACGACCGCCGCTGTGCCGATTGTTCCTATGAACGGGCTCGATTCCGTGAAGTTCACGGCCCTTGGTCGGTTGTGCGTCATTCCTTTTGCGCTGCTGGGCGGCGTCGTTTGCTATCGTTGGGCGGCCGAGTTGTATGGTGCGCCCGGTGGATTGATGGCACTCTCACTGTGGACCACCTGTCCACTCATCTTGACCCAGGGCCAGATCGTGGGAAACGACGTCGCGGCGGCAAGTGCGACCGTGGCGGCGTGCTATGTCTTCCACCGGTGGGTATCGTCGGAACGATGGAGCACCGCAGCTTTGTTCGGAATGCTGCTGGGGATGGCACTGCTCACAAAATTCGTCTGCGTCGCAATCCCTGCGATCGTCGCGGTTGCATGGGCTCTCAGTCGATCGCACTGGGGCCTCAAGTTGTTCAGCCTGCGGCACGCTGCGCAGTTGCTGACGATGCTGTTCATCGCAGTCGGCGTTGTCCATGCCGGTTACGGGTTTCAGGCAGGGAATCGATCACCGATGGAGGTGCTTCCGGTCGACTTCTTGCAGGGGATTTCCGCGGTTCGTTCGGAACTGTCACGTGGCCAGCCAAGTTTTCTGGGGGGCCAGTGGCGGTTCGGCGGATGGTGGTACTACTACCTGTATGCGCTGTCGGTCAAACTCCCGTTGGGCACGCTCGCCATCATGGCGACGGCTGCCATGTCAGCCGGGCCGAGAGAGCTCAAGTCGCGAAGCGGAGATTGGTATGTCGGCCTGTGCGGATTGGGAATGCTCACATTCATCAGCGCGGTTGGATCGATACAAATGTTGCGTTATGTGATTCCCGCGTTGCCATTTCTCTTTGTTTGGTCGGGTCGCCTGGTGAGTGGGCGGGCAACTTCCTGGTCGAGTGTCTTCGGTTTGACCATGGCCATTTTCAGCGGCGCTTCGTCGCTTGCAACCGTGCCTCACGTCGGATCGTATTTCAACGAGTTGGTGGAAGGTCCGGAAGCCGGTGCTGGCCTTCTTGCGGCCGACAGTTTGGATTGCGGTGAGAATCTTTACTTCATCCGCGAGTGGCTTGAGCGCAATCCCCAACAGTCGGAGGTGTTTCTGGCCTACGACAGCCCGATTGATCCGGGTCTGGTTGGGATTCGGTATCGACCGCTGCGACCGGCGACTGGGTCATCGAACGGTCACACATCACTCGAGCCTGGAGTGTACCTGGTTGCGGTCAGCTTTCTGGCGTCTCGACAGTTTCCACAACTCAACAGCCGAGTCCCA
>CAIYBH010000252.1 GCA_903924405.1 uncultured Planctomycetaceae bacterium
CAACAGGCCGACGCCTCAAAACGTCGGCCTGTTCGCGTTTCTGGCCCTTGTTTTCCCAGTGTTTCGCGAGTTTCTAGCCTCTCGAACTCTCCCCATCGCGACCACTCTCCGATTGCCGGCGCGACATCCGTTTGGGCTGATTTCTCTCCCTCTACCCAGAACTCTCCCGAGTCTCAAAGTCTCTTGACCCTGGGGTTATGGAAATCACTCCAAACCCATAACCCGATTTAGGAAACTCTGAGTTTCGAGACAAGGATAGGGTGGAACCGTCCTCGGCATGCATAACCCGGGCAAACATGCCCTGGACGGCACCCAAGAACGATGTACACGAATTACTGCTGCGATTTCATCCTATTCGTGTCAGAAGTGGATAATGGGACTGGTTTAGCTTAATGGAGACAGACCCAATGACAGAATTTCCTGACACTCAATCCTTGCTGCTGGTGAATATCCAGTCACTCGAAAATCGAGAGGCCTGGGCAGAATTCGTGCAGATCTACCGTCCCGTGATCTACCGCATGGCCAGGCGGCGCGGGATGCAGGACGCGGACGCACAAGATCTGTCGCAGGACGTTTTGCTCCGCATTTCTAAGTCGATCGATCGATGGGAACCGCAAGAGGGAATTCGATTTCGGCATTGGCTACGGAAAGTAGCCAGCAACGCGATCCTCACGGCCGTGACAAAGTCGAAGCTTGGCGGCATTGTAGATGGCTCGGCGGCCGACCAGTTGCTGGCGGAAGCACCCGACGTTTCTGCGGCCACTCGCGAACTTCAGGACGAGTGTTTCCGAGAACGATTCCTCCGCGCTGCCGCTGTTGTGAAGGTCGATGTCAGTCCCATCACGTGGGCTGCCTTTGAACGAACCGTGATTCAGGGCCAGTCCTGTGAAGATGCGGCGCAGTCACTTGGCAAATCCCTTGGCACCATCTACGCCGCCCGAAGCCGCATTCTCAAGCGGTTGCAAAAAGAAGTTCAACGCTTAGAAGGAGATACTCCATGAAGTCCCCGGAACGTAAATCACCCACCGCTGGTTGTGATCTTCAGCGAGTTCGAGACTTCTTGAATTCAGATCACTATCACTTGGAAGATGCAGATCTGATTGCGCATCTCGACACGTGTCCGACTTGTCGACAGTATCTCGAGGCCCAGGCCGGCGAGCCGGAGCGTTGGGAGCAAGCGACACACATGCTGCAGACGAGCGAGTTCGATCAGGCGAGCAGTGCTGACTTCTCCGCGGCCACTTGCTGTGGTTCAGACATCAGTCAGCCAGTTGCCGTCAAGGAAGTTCTCGACTTGTTAGTGCCCTCCGAATACCCGAACCATCTTGGACGCCTTGGCACTTATGAGGTTACCGGCGTGGTTGGCGTCGGAGGCATGGGGGTCGTTCTTAAGGCAATCGATCCATCACTGGACCGCGTTGTCGCCGTTAAAGTCATGAGTCCACGACTTGCTCACAACGAGAATGCTCGCAAGCGGTTTGCCCGCGAAGCCAAGGCGGCCGCTGCGGTACTGCATCCCAATGTAGTTCCCATTCATAGCGTATCCAGCGGCTCAACGTTGCCTTATCTGGTGATGTCGTATATCCGTGGCGGATCGTTGCAGAAGCGACTTGACCAGGAAGGGGCGCTGCCGCTGGTGGAAGTATTGCGGATCGGCTCGCAAATCGCTGCCGGTTTGGCGGCCGCTCATGAACAGGGACTGGTCCATCGCGACATCAAACCCGAAAACATTCTGCTCGAAGAGGGTGTGGAACGTGTCACGATCACGGACTTTGGTTTGGCTCGTTCGGTCGATGACAACACCATCACGCAACTGGGTTCCATCGCAGGAACACCGCAGTACATGTCTCCGGAACAGGCTCGTGGCGAACCACTGGATCAGCAAAGCGACCTATTTAGCTTGGGAAGCTTGCTTTACGCGTTGTGCACCGGCCGACCACCATTTCGTGATGACACATCTTATGGCGTGATGCGGAAAATCATCGACGAAGTGCCTGCTCCGATTCGAAAACTCAGTCCA
>CAIYBH010000253.1 GCA_903924405.1 uncultured Planctomycetaceae bacterium
ATAGCCAAATGGCCCGAAGGGTGCTCCGCACTATTGGTTCCTGACCCCTTTTCTGAACGCCAACTCAGGAGAGAATGTCCTGAATGACGTTTCCTGCCACATCTGTCAGCCGGAATCGACGTCCATTGTACTTGTAAGTCAGCCGTTCGTGATCCATCCCCAGCAGGTGCAGAATGGTGGCGTGCAGGTCGTTGATATGGACGCGATTTTCAACGGACTTGTAACCAACTTCATCGGAGTTGCCGTAGCTGACACCCCCACGGACTCCTCCGCCCGCCAGCCAGCAGACGAGATGGTGCGGGTTGTGGTCGCGTCCCGGCTTGCCTCCCGTCTGAGCGATCGGCAGTCGTCCGAATTCGCCGCACCAGACGACCAGTGTATCTTCCAGCAATCCATTTGCGGCCATGTCTGACAACAGCGCGGCGACCGGTTTGTCTGTTTCTCCCGCGAATTGGCGGTGGTTGCCTTCGATATCGTTATGCCCGTCCCAGGACCGCTGGTTTTCCATGCCGCCGGAATAAATCTGGACGAAACGTACACCGCGTTCGACCAGGCGACGTGCGGTAAGGCATTGGCGGGCAAAGTGATCACACTGCTCATCACCGATGCCATACAATTCCTGAATGTGCCTCGGTTCCCGGGCCAGGTCCAGCGCCTCGGGGGCCGCTGACTGCATGCGGTAAGCCAGCTCAAAGCTTTCAATGCGAGCTGACAATTCGGTATCGCCTTCGTGCTGCGACTGGTGCAGTGTGTTGAACTGTCGGAGCAGATCGAGGCTTTTTCGCTGGGATGTTTCCGTTAACCCCGCCGGGCGATTGAGATTGTCGATCGGGTCACCAGTGGGCTTCATCCATGTTCCCTGGTAGACGCCCGGCAGATAGCCGGCGCTCCAGTTGGCCGCATGCCCCTTGGGAAGTCCTCGGCCCTTCGGATCGCTCATCACCACAAAGCCCGGCAGGTTGGCACTTTCACTGCCGAGGCCGTAAGTGACCCATGAGCCGACGCATGGAAATCCCATGCGGGCAAAGCCCGTGTTCATCGCAAACAATGCGGGTGAATGATTGTTGGATTCTGTGAACCCGGACTGAATCACGGCCATCCGATCGACATGTTCCCCGAGGTAAGGAAAAATGTCGGGCACCATTTTTCCGCACTGTCCACGCGGTGTGAACTTGAACGGGGATTGCATCAGATTACCGACTGCATTTTTGAAAAAGCCAGTCGTGTCCTGAAACTGAGGATCAAACTCCCGAATGGTTTTCCCATTCCATTTCGTTAACTCGGGCCGGTAGTTCCACGTGTCGACAGGGCTGGGGCCCCCGTTGATGAAAATCCAGATAACTCGTTTGGCCTTCGGGGGGAAATGAGTCGGTTGCGGGGCCAGCGGATTGAGCATGCGTCCACCGGCTGACTCTTCCGCGGTCACCGAGTGCAGCAGCCCTTCGTCGTGCAGCAGTCCGGCAAGCCCCAGCAGGCCGAATCCACAGCCGGTTTTCTGAAGGATGGCCCGCCGGGAAACTGTGTCCAACTGTGTCATTGTGGATCCCTCTGTCGTATTCGAGTCACACACACGTCCTGAAGCCCGCGCCATTTTCCCGTTTGGGGCAGCGCCGTCCGCCTGAATAGCGCAGGCCTCGGATCACTACACCAGTGATTTCGCCCCGTGGCTTTTCAGGATTCAGCCTCCTTAGGCACTGGCAGACACTGTGTTGTAGTCACCCATGTACACAATGTTCCGCCCGAGCATTCTACACCTCCCAGGCAAGGTCGCAATTGAAACCCACTGAACTACGTCAGTCGCTGGGAATTTCCCTGGTTCCCGTACCGAGATGGCAAGGCCCGGTGACGCGGTTAAGCCTCGCAAGCGTTATTTCAGGAGTGCGGTGACGACAGTGCCGGGCTGCCCATCCAGCAGACTGGCGATGCCGGTTGCCCGTCGCCAGGAGACCTGTGCCGGGTCAAGTCCGAACAGGTGCAGCAGCGTTGCGTGGTAGTCGAAATGGTTCACCGGGTCGACCACGGCCTTGTGACCAATTTCATCGGTGGCTCCGTGAATGCAGCCCCCTCGAAACCCACCGCCGGCCATCCACTGGCTGAACCCATAGGTATTGTGATCCCGACCGATGTTTTTTTCATTCTGGATCACCGGCAGTCGCCCCATCTCGCCTCCCCAGTGGACAACCGTCGAATCCAGCAGGCCGCGTTGCCGGAGGTCCTTCACCAGCGCTGCTGCTGGCGGAATGGTTCGGCGACAAACTGCTGGTAACCCCTGAACAATTCCACCGTGATGATCCCAGGTCTGATTTCCGGTGTGCAACTGCACAAACCGAACTCCGCGTTCGACCAGCCTTCTGGCAATCAGACAGCGAGTTCCGTATTCCCGCGTCTCATCACGATCCAGCCCGTACATTGTCTGAGTGGCAGCGGTCTCATGAGTGATGTCGAGGGCTTCGCGGGCTGAGGTCTGCATGGCCGCTGCCAGCTCGTAACTCTGCATGCGGGTACTCAGGTCGTGTTCTCCCGGATGCTGCGTCAGATATTGATGATTCAGGGCCCCGAGATAGCTGAGCAAACGCTGTTGCGGACCACCCTTCAAACTGGCCGGTGGATCAAGATTGAGAATCCGGGGTTCCTGCGGACGAACGACGGTGCCCTGATAGATTGAGGGCAGCCAACCGTTTTGCCAGTTCTCCACACCGAGGACCGGTAAGCCTGACGGGTCCGTGAGCACCAGAAACCCCGGTAGTCGCTGATTGCGACTGCCAAGTCCCCACGTCAGCCACGCACCAAGTGCCGGGCGTCCGGACAACTGACGACCTGTGTTCAGCGCATTGATGGATTCTCCATGATTGTTGACGCCGGTCTGCATGGACCGAATCATGCAGATCTCATCAGCAATTTCGCCGAGGGCCGCAGCGGGTTCGCTGAAGTCCATGCCACATTCGCCATACCGGCGAAAACGCCACGGACATCCGAACAGTCGACTGCTGGCTTCGCCGGCATTGTCGTATTTGATGCTGCCGCCGTAGGTCTGCATGTGCAGCCGATTCAGTTCCGGCTTCGGGTCAAACAGATCGATGTGGCTGGGGCCACCCTGCATGAACATCGAAATCATGGCCGTCGCCTGCGCTGCCCGAGCCGGCGGTTTGGGTTTTACGTCGTAGGTTGGCACTTCCGTAATCGGCTTTGGCGGTGCAGCCTGCGCCTGCTGCCAGGCCCAGGCGAGCGCTCCAGGGCCAAGGATTTGCTGAGCCATAAAGTGTCGGCGGGTGAAATGTGACATGCCTGAAAATCCTTAGCTGTTCGCTGTCCACAACCCTGACGTGTCAGCCAATCGAAGTCGCCCGGTTCGGAGCCGTCGCAATACTTCCGGGTGCTTATTCCACGTAGAGAAAACCACTGGAACAAAACAGAGCGTGACACCACAACCCGAGTGCTGCGTTTGCGCCGGCGGGATCCGCAGATGCGTCGTTCAGAAAATCACGAGCGTTCTGCAGATCCTGCTCCGTGGGCACCCGACCGTACACCAGTCTCCAGCCCAGCTGAAGTTGCTGTTCCGCATCCTGTGACATGGCACGCAAGCGGGCAGCAAGCAGTTCGGCCTGCTGCGACACAAACGGATTATTCAGCATCAACAGGGACTGCGAAGCGGAAGTGGAATGCACTCGCCGCTCACAGTTGGGGACCACTCGCGCCATGTCGAACGGTTCAAGCACGCCCAATGGCATCGATCGCCGCACCTGCACGTAGACGCTGCGACGCAGGTCTTCGCCATTCAGTCCTTTCACGGTGTCCGTCGGCCGTCCTGCCGAATCCCTCGTATCAATCGCTATCACGATCTGACCCACCTCATCCGGACTGACCGGTGCCGCTGGTCCAAACATTTTTGTGTTTAATTGTCCACTGACGCTTAACAGAGCATCACGGACCACCTCCGCTTCCAACCGACGCAGATTCATTCGACCAAGCAGACGGTTGTCGGGATCGATCTGTTCAAGTTCCGCACGCCGCAGTGTGGACTGTTGCCACGCGGTGGACATCAGTATCAGGCGATGCATGCGTTTCAGCGACCAGCCGGAGTCCATGAATTCGCGGGCCAGCCAGTTCAGAAGTTCCGGATGTGACGGACGGTCGCCCTGAATTCCGAAGTCAGACGGAGTCGTGACGAGTCCCTGACCGAAGTGATGCATCCAGACGCGATTCATCAGCACCCGGGCCAGCAGGGGATGACTGCCGTCTGTCAGATGTCTCGCCCATGCCAGTCGCCGGCCTGAAGTCGCCAGCGTTGGGTCGTCGGCAGCGATCTGAAATCCGTCACCACACAGAATGGTCAGTTCGCCTGGGCTAATCTCCTGTCGAGGCTGTTGATGGTCGCCTCGAGCGAAGAGGTGCGTGGCCGGGATTTTTCCAGGGACCTCAGTCAGGCACATGACCAGTTCTTCCGGCGGACGTTTTGCCTGAGTGGCAGCAGTCAGGTCATCCCACTTCTTATTGAATCCCGTGAGTCGGTCCGGGAGGTACAGATAAACTGACCCGCGATCGACATTCAGGAAGGGGAATTCTCGAATGAGTGCCTGCTGAGCTTCGTCGCGCATGGCTGCGGCCGTCTCTCGCGCGACTCGTGCAGCTGCATGCTGTTCAGGCGGCAACTTCTGCAACTCTCGCTCAAACGTCTCTTTGACGATGCCATCCAGTTCCTCGTTGCGACGGCGGGCCACATCCGCCAGTTCCTGATCGACCGCGGTTGCTGCGGCTCGGGTTTCCTCAGACCACAGCGAAACCAGCCGAGCAGCCGGATTTCGCCATTCTCCCGGATTCCATGCCGGTTCAAATATTGCCCGCAGTCTGTAGTAGTCGGCCTGCGTGACCGGGTCATATCGATGTTCGTGACACTGAGCACACCCGACGGTCAATCCGAGCAGTGACGTTGAGACCACTTTCAGAGACTCGGCAATCACATCATTGCGGGCCACGGCCTGATCGACAGAACCATCCGCGGTACCGTCCGGTACCATCCGCAGAAAACCTGTGGCAATCAGCTGGTCCGCCTGTTCGGCTGTCAGTGAGTTCCGGTTCTGCGGCAGCAGTTCATCCCCCGCCAGCTGCTCGATAACGAACTGATTCCAGGGCTTATCCGCATTCAGTGAGCGAATAACGTAATCACGGTACTTCCAGGCCCATGCTCGCTCGGCGTCCTTCTCCGTGTACCCTTCACTGTCGGCATACCCGGCGACATCCAGCCAATGCCGCGCCCAGCGTTCGCCGTAGGCCGGAGAATTCAGCAGGTCGTTCACCACGGTGTTCCACGCTTCCGGGGATGAATCCGCCAGAAACCGGTCGATGGCTTCTGGTGTGGGAGGCAGGCCGACGAGATCCATCCAGACGCGACGGATGAGGATTTCACGCTCTGCCGAATTGCTGAAGGTCTGACCAACAGCTTCCAGCTTCTGCAGCAGAAAAGCGTCAATCGGGGAACGTAACAGGTCCTTGCCCATCACCTCCGGCACGGCGGGCCGTCCGATGGGCTGGAAGGCCCAGTGCTGCAGATCCTCTTCGGAAAACAGACTGCCCGGTTCCACGCGTTCGGGTTCTGGCAGGCGTGTCGCGGCTCCAGCGTCAATCCATCGCGCCAGGAGCTCTCGTTCTTCTGCAGAAAGTTTCTTTTCGCCAGGCGGCATGTCGCCGGCAGCGACTTTTTGATACAGCAGGCTGGCTGCATGGTCGCCGGGAATCACGGCCGGTCCGGAGTCGCCCCCTTTCAGCATCAGGCGGACGAGACGTGCGTCCAGCCCGCCGCTGAGTTCCGGTTCTTCGCCATGACAATGCCAGCAGTGTGCCTTCAGAATGCGGCGAACCTGAGTTTCAAAGTGTGCGGCGGGGTCTTCTGCGGCAAGGGGCGATACGGATTGCGTCATGCATGCCAGAAGGGCAAACACCAGCAGGCGAATAGAAGATCGGCCCGAACGCAGAAGACGGCCTGAAGAGGTTGGTTGTCCCACCTGACATGTGGCAGCCGGCGGATTCGAAAATCGCAGTACCTGCACCGGGCATGAATCCATGACGGTTCTCGATGGCGGGGGATAAATCATGAAGGAAGGTACGGCTCGGTCGTCGGTGGGACACCGTGCCCGGGCGGGCACCGCGTGCCTGACGCGAGGCCGCAATTACGAGGGTCACCCGAGTTGAGTACAGGCCCCGGTGTTTTGACGCCGAGGACCCTGCAAGTTATGGTAGCGTGACGGATGCAGGGGAGGAAACTGTTGCAAGGAAAAAGTCGAGGTCGCAGCGGGAATTTTACCTGCAGCGAAATTCGGCTTCCGGAAGCCGTCGGCGGTCGGGATTCTGGATTTCCGGTGGCAATAACCTTCGGAAATACGGATTTCCCTTGAGCAATCGCGCCGGATACTCCAACATGACGTCTGGCGGGTGTCGTAAATTCCCGATTCGATGGGGGCCGTGCGAATCCGCCGACATAAACGTCTGCGCTGACGACGAAAATGAATCCATCGGCAGCGTGGAATGGCCGCCACCCTGCACCGCGACCAGCGGCCTGGCTTGATGTGGCCCGGTGGTACACTCCGGAAGTGAGTTTTTCAGATGACACAGGTACTCCCAGTTGGATCATCAGGTTCCCGGCGGCAATTGCTGAGCACGGCAGGTTGTGGTTTCGGTGCGCTCGCATTGCAGGCCATGCTGAGCTCAGCCGCCGTCGGTGCGACAGAGTCGGTCGGTGGGATCAATACGGGTCGACCGATGGTGACTCCGCGGGCTAAGCGGATCATTTTCGTTTTTATGCAGGGAGGGCCAAGCCATGTGGATTCCTTCGACTACAAGCCCGAACTGATTTCTCGCCATGGGCAGTCCATCGATTTTACCGGAGTGCGTTTTGGCGACTTTGGCAAAGTGACTCGCCAGAAACTGATGAAACCGCTGTGGAGATTTCGCCAGGGCGGAGAGAGTGGTCGTTACGTCTCGGATTTGTTCCCCGAGATTCGCAAACACGTGGACGATCTGTGCTTCCTGCATGGCCTGCATACGGAAGGCGTGGCGCACGGTCCCGCAACATTGTTTCTGCACACTGGTGCAACGGTGCAGGTACGTCCTTCGCTGGGCTCATGGATTCTCTATGGGCTTGGGTCGGAAAACGGCAACCTGCCAGGCTTCGTGTCTCTGCAACCTTCCGATGCCAATGGCGGTCCGCGTAATTACGGCAATGCTTTTCTGCCGGCGGTCTACCAGGGAACCTCCATCGGACGATCTTTCCAGCCAGCTAGTCAGATGACGATTGAGCACCTGAAGAATTCGTCTCTGCCGCACGCCGAGCTGCAGCGTCGCTTTGAGCTGACCCGTCAATTGAATCAGGTGCAGTCCACCGCGGCTCCTCAGAATCAGAATGACGCAGACGCGGTGATTCGCAACTATGAACTGGCCTGGAAAATGCAGGCCGAGGCGCCGGAAATTCTGGATTTGTCCGGAGAGTCGCAGTCGACCGCGGCTATGTACGGAATTGGCGAAAAGGAAACGGACGAATTCGGCCGCCAGTGTTTGCTGGCCAGACGCCTGTCCGAATCCGGAGTTCGCTTTGTTCAGGTGAACTACTCAGATCAGTCCACCAATCCACGGTGGGACCAGCACTCGAACATGCCGCAGCACGCCATACACGCCAAAGCCACTGATAAGCCCGTGGCGGGCCTGTTGCAGGATCTGAAGCAGCGTGGCCTGCTGGAAGACACCATCGTGTGGTGGGGAGGAGAATTCGGCAGAACTCCCTTTTCTCAGGGTGCCGACGGTCGAGACCACAATCCGCGAGGCTTCACAGTGTTCCTCGCCGGCGGCGGTCTTCGAGCCGGGACCTCGTTTGGCAGTACCGACGAAATCGGGCACCTGGCGGTCGATGGTAAGATCCACATGCATGATCTGCACGCCACACTGCTGCACCTGCTGGGACTGGACCATGAACAGTTGACGTACCAATATGCAGGTCGCCAATTCCGTCCGACAGATGTGTACGGTCGTGTGATTCACGAGTTATTCGCCTGAGGCGACAGGCTGGGTTCCGGCCAGCACACGTTTCGCCAGTGCGGACAATCCCCTTACCCTGGAGCTGTTGGCCGTCGCCTGTCGACTGCCTCAGTGGATCGCGTCGTAGGAACTACTGGCCCCGGGACCGGGCGGGATGGCTTCCGGACCAGCGGGCAACCCCTGGAAGACGCGTTGTTCCGCAGCTCGCCGACTGGACGACCGCGGACGATCGTAACCGCGAGGGTTTGATTCCGTTGATGGGCCAATGTCAGGGTCTGCAAACGGGTATTGCTGCTCGTAAGCGGCATTCTCCTGATCCGGCAACCACGGTCGACTCTGAGGCAATCGCGTTGTTGCCGAGTTGAAGCACCCGCAGGTGAATACGACCAGACCCATTGCAAAGCCAGCCACCCACCGCTGTGTCTGCGGAATGAGCGACAAAGACTTTGTGCTGAGCATTGCATCGAGACTCCGGTTCGCCACGCGTATCACCTCCATACTCCCGCAGCCTACCAGCAATTCCTGCCGAACCGCAACCCGAATTCTCACTCCTGCACCAACCCCGACTTCAGGTGCCGACCTCAGGCGCCAGAGCCAGACTTCAGGTGCCATGCACCTTTTTAATATCCCGGTGCCATGCACCTTTGAGGTTTTGGATCAGCTGGGATGTTGAAGATGGTGTTGTCTTGATTTGTCTCCGCTGACCGTTTCATCCGCGGAGTCCCACGTTGCAGGTGCATGGCACCGGGTGCGGATTCCCACATTAAAGGTGCATGGCACCGAGTGCCGGGTGGCGCCGTCGATGGTGTCGGTTGCCGAGTCGGGGACTGGCCGAGCACCGCACAGGTGCATGGCACCTGTAAGGTGCCGCAGCGGCAATTGCTGAGTTCTTTATCCGGATGTACGCCGTGTTTGGGGTGCATGGCACCGCGCGGCGGGGATGGAGTGTCTGCCAGATTCTGGATTTTTTTGTCCGGAAACCTATCTGAACAATAGGTGCATGGCACCGTTGTACTGCAGCACCGTCGTACTGCATGCGCATACGGGGCGGGGCGGAGGGACAGTTTCTGGTGTCCAGGGGGCTAGGTTCAGCCGACTTCAGCGTTGTCGATGGTGTCGGTTGCCGGGTTGGGGACTGGCCGAGCGTCTGCTGCCGGTTCGTGGGGGACTCCGGGCAAGGCCATCAGTTTGGGACCTTTCCGGTTCTCGTCGATCACCTTGTGCATGTGTTCCGCCGTCATGGTTTCCATTTCCATGAGGTCGGCAGAGAGTTTGTCGAGGGTCTCACGCTGTGACGAGAGAGTTTCGACGGCCGTCAGGTAGCCTTCATCGACAAGGCGTTTGACTTCCAGGTCGATTTCGCGAAGTGTCGCTTCGGCGTGAATGGATTCCGAGACAATGCCTCCGGAACCAGCAAGGAACGGTGACCTCTGAGACTCGCTGTAGTACATACGTCCCAGACGGGGGCTCATGCCAAATTCAGTGACCATTCTGCGAGCGATGTCTGAGGCGCGCTGAAGGTCGTTTTGCGCACCGGTCGAGGTTTCGTTGTAGACGATCTGTTCGGCGGCGATTCCTCCGAGTAAGACCGCCAGCCGACTCTGCAGTTCCGACTGGGTCAGCAATTCACGATCGTCTTCCGGGAGTTGCAGCATGTAACCGAGCGCACCCATCCCACGAGGAATGATAGAAATCTTGTGGACTGGGTCTGTGTGAGGCAGGCTGGCTGCGACCAGAGCGTGACCGGATTCGTGGCAGGCGACGCGACGTTTGACGTCTTCGATAATGATGCGCGATGTTTTTTCCAGTCCAGCCATCACACGTTCGATGCCATCCTCGAACGACTTCATGGTGACTCGTTTATCTTCGCGGCGAGCGGAGAGCAGTGCGGCTTCATTGACGAGGTTTGCGAGGTCTGCACCGACGAAACCCGGAGTCAGCTTTGCGATCCGCTTCAGGTCAACATCGTCTGACAGCTTGACACGTTTGGCGTGGACGTTGAGGATCAGTTCGCGTCCTTTGATATCGGGGCGATCGACGAGGACGTGACGATCAAATCGTCCGGGGCGCATCAGGGCGGGGTCGAGTGTTTCCGGGCGGTTGGTTGCTCCCATCACGATGACGCTCTGGTCCGTTCCGAAGCCGTCCATTTCGACGAGGAGCGCATTCAGTGTCTGCTCGCGTTCGTCGTGTCCGCCTGGGGCGCCGCTGCCTCGAACCTTTCCAAGGGCATCCAGTTCATCGATGAAAATGATCGCGGGAGCACGTTGAAGCGCCTGCTGGAACATATCGCGAACACGGGCCGCGCCCACACCCACGTACATTTCCACAAAGTCGGATCCCGACAGGCCGAAGAATGGGACTCCGGCTTCGCCTGCCACAGCTTTCGCAAGCATCGTCTTGCCGGTTCCGGGCGGACCCACAAGCAGGACACCGCGTGGGATTCGCCCGCCGAGTGCCTGATACTTCTGAGGCGTTTTCAGGAATTCGACGATCTCCTTGAGCTCTTCGACAGCTTCGTCGATGCCGGCCACATCATTGAATGTGACGTGGACATCTTCCTGTGCGTAGAGTCGCCCGCGACTGCGACCGAATGACATGGCTGAGCCGGCGCCGCCGACGCGACGGATGATGAAGACAAACGCCCCAATAATTAACGCGGTCGTCAAAAGCAGCGGCAGCATGGCCTGCCACTCCGGAGTGGGTTCAGCGAACCCGTAGGTCACGCCTTTCGCGTCCAGCTCCCGGCAAAGTTCGGTCTTTGTCAGCTCGCTGGCGCTGAGCAGAGGGGTATAGAATCTTTTCCATGGCAGTGCGGGGTTCGCGAGAATGTCTTTTCGCGAGTAGTCCTGCCATGTGACGTAGGCCTGCGTAATTTCAAGTTGCCAGATGCGTTCCTTAGGGAGTTCGCCGGATCTGATGCGGGCGATGAAGTCACTGTACTCGACTTTCTCCCCTTTCAGACCGCGGGTCATGACGGAAAACAGCACAGCAGCGAGGATCCCGGCGACGAGCAGATACCAGAAACTGCCACCGGAGGGGGCGCGGTCCTTGCGGGGGGCTTTGGGAGCCTTACTGGGAGTGCCGGGATCGGGGGACGAGTTCTGAGAGCCTGACATATTTGTTTTCTCTGCAGAAGCAGACTGGAAGTTGCCGTGGGTAAGCGGCAACCAGCATTCGACGCACGACATTCTGCCTTCCCGGAGTGGTTTATCAGCGAAGTTCGCCACCACTGGGAGGCCATCATGGGCCTGCGGTGATTCGACTAACCGATTTTACATCAGAACCGCAACGCCCGCAGCGACAAGATTCTGGAAATGAATGCGCTGCAGGCATCAGGGACCGTTCGTAAACTTTAGACCTGTGCCGTCCCGTGGTCAACCGGCAGTCGGAGGGGAATCGTCGCGGGACGGTGAATCCGCTGCTTTTCTCGTGAGAACCCAATTTTCCCGCAGGAAGTTCGTTACCTGTCCTGAACACTGGCGACCTGGCGGGCGTCGAGGGGCAGTGAGCACGGACTTGCCTGAGGCCCGTGGGTGGATTGCGGGTCTTCCGAATCCCGGAATGTCACCGTGTCGTGGGCGCCGACGGGAAAAGTCACTATCATCCGGGCTCAGGAGTCGCGTTTGCCGTTGTCGGGGAGAAGTTTCCCGGCGGGTTTGCGCTTATCAGGGACTGGTGGGCACTGCGGATATCAGAGGCCCCCGGAACACGAAAAGGACGCTTTTCGGCAACGTCCACCCAGGGGTCAGCGACATTTGCTGCGGGGTGTCGTGCGTCCGACGGCCTCGCGAACGTTCCTGCATCAACACCCCGGCATTGTCAGCGGGGTTGGCTGTCCCCGGACAAACCGGCAGCCCAGGTAACAGTACATTCCTTCCGGAAGAAAGTGATCATGGCCAGGAAATCGATCAGTGAAATCAACGTTGCCGGCAAAACAGTGCTGATGCGAGTGGACTTCAATGTTCCTCTCGATGCGGATTGTCATGTGACTGACGACCGACGTATCCGTGAAGCATTGCCGTCGATCAAGTCGGTGATTGATCGTGGCGGAAAACTTGTGCTCTGCAGTCACCTTGGGCAACCGAAGGACGGCGAGGATCTGGCGAAGTACAGCTTGAGCCCGGCGGCCGGAGTTCTGGCGACATTGCTGGGCCAGCCAGTTTCCTTCGCGGCTGACACGGTGGGACCGGAGGCGACAGCAAAGGTGGCAGCGTTGACCAGCGGGCAGGTTGTGCTGCTGGAAAACCTGCGGTTCAACAAGGGCGAGAAGAAGGGCGATCCGGAATTTGCCGGGAAGCTGGCAGCATTCGCCGATATCTACTGCAATGATGCCTTCGGAACCTGTCATCGCACCGATGCGTCCATGGTGGCCGTTCCTCAGGCGATGGCCGGAAAACCGCGTGTGGTCGGATTCCTGGTGCAGAAGGAAATCCAGTATCTGTCAGATGCGATTGCGACACCGAAACGCCCGTTTATTGCCATCCTCGGCGGCGCAAAAGTTTCTGACAAGATTAAGGTGATCAGCAATTTGCTGAACGTCTGCGACAAGGTGTTGATTGGCGGTGCGATGGCCTACACCTTCTCGCTGGCGAAGGGCGGCAAGGTTGGAAAGAGCCGTGTTGAACCGGATCGCGTTGAACTGGCCAGAGAGCTGATTGCTCGTGGCGGCAGCAAACTTGTGCTCCCGCTGGACACTCACTGCGGCGATGCCTTTAAAGGCGACTGCAACAAGGTCGTTGTTTCGGCTGGGGAAATTCCGGATACCTTTGAGGGCTTCGATATCGGTCCGGCGACAGCACGTCTGTACGCCGCGGAAGTGGCCAACGCCGGAACGGTCGTCTGGAACGGGCCGATGGGCGTGTTCGAAATGCCCCCGTTCGACGAAGGAACACGGGCTGTCGCTGAAGCGATTGCCGGCAGTTCGGCCACAAGCATTATTGGTGGTGGAGACAGTGCGGCCGCGATTCAGCAACTTGGGTTCGCCGACAAAGTGACCCATGTCAGCACCGGTGGCGGTGCCAGCCTCGCGATGCTGGAAGGTGAAAAGTTCGCTGCTGTCGAACTGCTCGATGAAGTCTGATGAAGGCGCGTCAACGGTGAGTCTTCCGCGGTTATGTTGCCGGAAGACTCATCGTGCCCACTGCTGATTCAGCGGGGTTTGCGCTACTCACTGCGGGGCAGGCTCATTCCAGACCCAAGCAATTCCAGCGGTAACGCAGCGGATGGATAGGTCCTGAACGCCTGCTCGATCATCTTGATGGCGAGCAGCATGAGTGGTCGCCAGACACAATCGCTGTGGTGTGTTTTGAATGGTCCCGCCAGATTCCTCCCTGCGTTCTCTTGGCAGACGAGTGGAGGATCGATAGACTTTCGCAGCCTCACGGGGTTCTGTACGTGAAGGCTCTGCGTTGCTGAACGCATGAAGGTCTTTTGCAGGCCGGATGCCCTGTGTGGGATCGCGCGGGGTGCGACACGCAGCCGCGAAAACAGAACGCGAAGATAAAACTAAAAAAACTGTCTCGGTAGCTCAATTGGATAGAGCGTCGCCCTCCGAAGGCGAAGGTTGCAGGTTCGACCCCCGCCCGAGACATTTTTTATGCGCTGTTGTCAGTCGCCCTGACAATCCCAGGCTTCGGCGCAATGCACGCGATCGCAAAAAAAACTTCGCCAGTCACGTGGCGAAGTTTTCGTCATTTTTGTAACCCGACTGGCAGCAGGTTTCAGCCGTGAGGCCGCCAGTTGCACGGATTCACCATCAGGACTCAGTGGGCAGTCGCTGTCTACCCACTGAGATCGCTATGGCTTCGCCCAAGCCTGCTTTCCCTGATCGCAGCCGCGATCAGTTCAGCGTGCGTCGCGTGCCGTGGACGGCAGTCTGCCGTTCACCGCTCAACAATTGCTCCACGATGTCCTGAATGGATGCATCTACCAGAGAGAACTCTGCCAACTCCGTCGCGTCACCGACACCGGAAGCGACTGAGGTTCCATTCGACACATTTGCCTGCACCGGCAGTGATTGAGCCGCCAGTTCGAGCTGTGCCGCAGGCTGGTGAACTTCCGTGGACTTGACACGATCGAACTCAGAACCAGCTTCATTCGAGACGGCTCGGGTCAGAACAGATTCCAGTTCCGGCGTGAGCAGTGCCAGTTCGTTGGTGGGCTCACCATCGGTCGTATTCAGTACCAGGCCACCGTAGGACACGGAGAAGTCCAGAGGCTTGCTCCATGCGGAGACTTCGCCACTGAGGCTGATCGCTCGAATCCAGACACGGTACTCGGCACCTTGCACGAGAGCCACGGGGGTGACCAGGGATGTCCCTGTCACACCAAAGGACTTAAAGGCGTTGAACGCGATCTCGGAACCGAACGTGCGGTCGACCCAGACGTCATATTTTGCGGCACCGATCACCGGTGTCCACTGAATCACCGGGTTGACAGTGCTGACCTGTCCGACAGGGCCGGTGACAGTTGGACGACCGCCCACATAGAACTCAACTCGCGGCGACCAGTCACTGCGGAAGTTCGCCACCGCACTGTCGGCAATCGCCCACCATGCGTAGGTGCCATCCGGCAGATCGGAACTGAGTGTGATGCTGGGTGACGTGAGTCCAGTGACGTTTGCCGTGACCGCCCCAGTCACGAGATTCCTGAGATAGAATCCGTAGGAGGTTGCACCGGCCACTGGTGTCCACTCGAAGGTCGGAGTACGATCGAAAGTGGCCGTAAGTGGAGTGATTGCAGTCGGCGGAGCAGCGACGTAGAAGTCAACCTGCGGGCTCCATGCACCCGGCGTGTTGTCCGCGGCAATCGCGCGAACCCAGACCGTGTACCGGGACATTGGCAGGTCATTTCCGGGAGTCCATTGTGTCGATGTCACACTGGTGCGCACGTACTGTGTCTGGTTTGTGGATCGGTTATCCACCCAAACGTCATACCGTGTCGCCCCCGGCACCGGCGCCCATGACACAGTCGGGCGTGTTACCGTTTGGCGTGCAGGCATCGGGTTGATAATGACCCGAGTGTTGATCGTGACACGATTCACAACGGACCATGGCAGCTGTGTTCCGTCACTTCGGATCGCCCGAACATAGATCTCCATGCGACCGATACCGAGATCCACCGGCACGAGGTACTGGGTTGATGAACTGAGTCCTGTGTGCGAGGGAGCCTGACCGGTGCTGAGATTGGAGATGAAGATTCGGTAAGAAGCAGCTCCAGGCACCGAGGTCCAGGTAATCAGCGGTCGCTGAGACTGCGTGCTTCCCTGGGGGCTGAGGATGACCGGGCGAATTGGCTGAACAACGACTGTGAAGGAGAGTACCGTCTGCAGATTGTCGGCGGTTGTGGCGAGGTCGCCGTCCAGTCCACCATCCTCAACGGTTACCGTAATCACACTCACCCCGGATCGTACGGCAACGGGCGTGAACCGCAGCGAACCAGTATCGGCCGGTGACGTGTAATTGACCACCGGAGTCGGAATCAGCTCCGGGTTGCTGCTGGAGACGGTGACTCGCAGTGGCTGCGATTCTGAGCCACCAGCAGTGATGCCACTCAGGTTGACTGTTTGCTCACTCGCGTCTTCATTAATTGTCAGATTCGCGATGGTATTCAGCGTTGGAACATCGTTGACGGGGCTCACTGTGACGGCAAAAGTGCGTGTCACAGTGAGATTGTCCACGGTGGTGCCGAGGTCTTCATCGAGTCCACCGTCTTCCACAACCACCGTAATGATTGCAGTACCATGCTGGTGGGCTACTGGTGTGAAGCGAAGTGCCCCGGTGGCATTTGCTGAGGTGTAGTCAACGGCGGGATCGGGAATCAGCGCCGTGTTACTGCTGGTCGCTGTGACTCGAAGTGGTTGCGATTCGCCACCGCCAGCCGCGATGCCGTTCAGCATGATCGTCTGTTCTGCAGCATCTTCGTCAACGTTGACGTCAGCAGGCTGATCCAGAGTTGGCGTGTCGTTGACCGGTGAGACGTTAACGACGAACGAAGTCGTGGTCACAGCGTTGTCAGCCGTGGTACTGAGGTCACCATCCAGTCCACCGTCTTCGACGGTGACCGTGATGATGGCCTGGCCACTGAGATCAGCTGCAGGTGTGTAAACCACGTTCTGCGGTGAGCCCAGAGTCACGATCGGCAGTGGAACCAGAGTTGTATTGCTGCTGGAGGCTGTGACACGCAGCGGTTGAGTTTCTGCACCTCCGGCAGTGATCCCGGAGAGTGTGACAGTCTGTTCCGCAGCATCCTCGAGAATGAACTGATCGGCCACTGGATCAATGGTCGGTGCATCGTTCACCGGGGTGACGGTGACGTTAAAGGTTCGAGTGACCGTCAGGTTATCAGCGGTAGTGCTGAGATCTCCATCGAGTCCACCGTCTTCCACGACGACCGTGATGGTTGCAGAACCGCTCTGGTCAGCCACTGGCGTGAAGCGAAGTGCACCGGTGGCATCGGCTGAAGTGTAGTCAACGGCTGGATCCGGGATGAGAGCGGTGTTACTG
>CAIYBH010000254.1 GCA_903924405.1 uncultured Planctomycetaceae bacterium
ATCGGCGGTCATGTGTCGCCTGTTCGAGACACCGGAAGCGCGCGGGCTGACATTCCACATGGCCCCGGACACCCCGATTCGGTCTCGGGAGATCATCGATTGCTGCTGTGAGTACTTCCAGTCAACCGGAGTAATTTACGAAGGGGATCCGGAACCGGAAGATGCAGCGGACGTGCCACTGAGCGAAGACCAGCGGATGTTCGAGAGCTTGTTTCAGGAGAACGCGGAAACGTATGCCGCGTATGAAAGCACCGACAACTGCTTCGATATGACGAATACCCGGCGATTTGCAGGTGACATTCCCTGTCCGCCTCTGGATCGCACGGTGATTCACCGTTACATCGACTATGGCAACGAAGACAAGTGGGGCAAGCGAAAGCCGGAATTCCAGCGAGTGCCGGTTTGGTACGAGCAGGCGTTGGCCCGAGCCGCGACGGTTGGCACCGGCGAAGTGACTCAGGTGGGTCTGAACATACTGGGCCCGGGTGG
This sequence comes from uncultured Planctomycetaceae bacterium, assembly GCA_903924405.1. Lineage (GTDB taxonomy): Bacteria > Planctomycetota > Planctomycetia > Planctomycetales > Planctomycetaceae > SXXK01. Next base: position 490 of record CAIYBH010000254.1, read on the forward strand.
TGTACAGATGACACTGGGGCTGACGAATGGTGCAGTGGTTTCTGCGGAACGCGGACTGCCACAGGACGGTCAGCCGATCCTGACGTTGTCTGCGGGCGAGTTGACACAGGTGCTGAGTGGCGACGAGGAGCCTTCGGTCGTGAATCGCGGCTGGGAAGGTTGTACCGAGGAACTGGCGGCGGAATTGTCGGAGCAGCTGGTTACAGCACTGGCGGGTGCTGCCGCAGCGGTGGTGGGAGACGGAGGCTGAATTCCGAGTGTGGGATCACGGGGCCGCTTTGTTGAGGCGGAGTGGCCCCATCGACCTTGCCCGGTGCAGAAAGCGGGTGGTTGCGGGAAGATTTCTCCGAATCGGAAGCCCTGTTTAAAAAAATCTTCGAACAGGGAAAACGTGTGGGGGACCTGGGCCGAGAAAACCGTGGTTTTGCAGAGGAATCTGTGAAAAAGCTGTAAAACGGGACGGTTTTGGCCGATGAACGCGTGATTCGTGAAAGGGCGGCGGGCATCGGAGAAACAGCGAATGCCTCAGAATTTCTGACTCATTCGACGTGTGACTGCTTTACAAGAAGAATCACCTCCCGTTATACTCCGCCCCTCTTTTCACAGGGAATATGTACAGAAGTTCATCAGTCGATTTTTGTGGGCTGATGAACGTTCCTGACATTCTGGGTCACAATCGGATTTATACTGACGCTCATTGATTGATGGCTGCGTGCTGGTTGTCGATGACGGCTTGAGAGCGATTTCAGATCGCGGAGAATTGGAATGCCAAAGCAGAAGACTCACAAAGGAATGAAACGCCGATTCAAGTTAACGGCGTCTGGGAAGGCCACGCACCGGTCTGCGTCTCGTGGTCACTTGTTGAGCCACAAGAGTCCGAAGCGGAAGCGTGGTCTTCGTCAGGGCGGGATTGTGGATGGTGCAGAAGCCAGGAAGATCGTCGCTGCTCTGAGTCCAGGTCTGTGAGGGGTGATGGCGTGGATCCCGAAGTGGGGGTCTGGCAGCGGTGAACAGCTGCATCCTGCGTCAGAAGAGTTTCAGTTTTTTGTTCTGAAGGTTTGGTTCCATGCGTGTTCGTTACGGAAAAGCTCGTCACCGCTCCAAAAAGAGAATCTTCAAGGAAGCCCGGGGCAACGTCGGTGGGCGCAGCAAGCTGCTGCGAACCGTGAAGGAAACGCTGGTGCGTTCCCGTGCCTATGCAACTCGCGACCGTCGAGTTCGCAAGCGTGAATTCCGGGCTCTGTGGATCACCCGTATCACCGCAGCCGTTCGCGAGCGTGGTCTGTCGTACTCCGCGTTCATGCACGGGCTGGCTCTGGCGAGCATCGGATTGAACCGTAAGCAGTTGAGTGAAATTGCCGTTCACAATCCCGAAATCTTCAACGAGATTGTGGAAGCATCCCGCAAGGCTCGGAGCGCAGCGGCCTGAAGGGCTGTGGAGTCATAGACTGCTGTGGGCGGGGCTTCCGGGTTCGGCATCTGCGGTGGTTGTTAATGAATTCTCAAAACGGGCGAGCCATGCATTTGGCTGGCCCGTTTTTTGTTGCCCGGCGTGTTGTTTTTTGGCCTCGATAGGTAGTTGGCTGGCGGTTGGGTGTTCGGCTTTCACGCCATACCTTGGCGTGGTGGCAGCGACCATTACGGAGTTGGAGTGGCGATGGAAATTCTGCAGGGATTCAATGAGTTTGAAGTGGCCGCTCTCGCTGCGATCGAGGCGGCTTCGGACGGCGCTGCACTGGAGAAGGTGCGGATTGAATATCTGGGCCAGAAGAGTGGTCGAATCCGAGACCTGCAGAAATTGGTTGGTCAGGCCACACCGGCGGAGAAGCCGCAGGTGGGCAAGCGATTTAATGAAGTGCGGACCGTGGTTGCGGCGCGGTTGGAAGCGCGAGTGGAGGAGTTAAAGACGGCAGCGTTGAAAGCCGCGGCCGACTTTGACGTCACGTTGCCGGGCGAGCGGCCCACGATTGGTCGTCTGCATCCGATCACGCAGGTGATGAATGAGTTTCGGGAGTTGATGGGGCGATTTGGGTTTACGGTGGTGGACGGTCCTGAGATTGAGGACGAGCGTCATAATTTCGAGGCTTTGAATATCCCGGAAGATCATCCTGCGCGTGACCCGCTGGACAACTTTTACGTGGCCTGTGCCTCCAGTCTGGCTGGGGGCCCGGTTTTACTGCGAAGTCAGACTTCCACGGTGCAGATTCGGACCATGGAAAAGACGCCGCCGCCCGTGCGGATTGTTTCGCTGGGTCGTGTTTACCGGCCGGACACCATTGACGCGACTCATTCATGCATGTTCCACCAGATGGAGGGATTGCTGGTGGATCGTCGGGTAACGATGGCTCAGTTGAAGACGGTACTGAGTCAGTTTGCGCGAAGCTTTCTGGGACCCGATGTGGAGATCCGTTTTCGTCCATCATTCTTTCCGTTCACCGAACCCTCAGTGGAAGTGGACATGAAGTGGGGCGACTCCTGGATGGAGATTGGCGGAGCCGGGATGGTGGATCCGGCGGTCTTTGCGGCGGTTGGATATGATCCGGAGGAGTATACGGGGTTTGCGTTTGGTCTGGGGATTGAGCGATTTTGCATGAAGCATTTTGGAGTGGACGACATCCGGCGGTTTTACGAAAACGACCTCCGATTTCTTTCGCAATTCTGATGAGCCGGCCAGGCTCCGGGACTCGTTCTGGCCTGTTACGGATTGGGGCTGGTGCCGGGCGGAGGCGAAGCATGGCGGAATCAACGTCGGCCGGAAGCCTGGCCCTGGTGGAAACTGGTGATCTGCGACGGCATGTGTGGAAGGCTGGGGTGACTGGTGCCGCTGGAAACGGTCGAGATCGCGGGGCGCGAGATTCAGCTGGAGTTACCGGATCCGGAACTAATGCTGGACGAGGCGGTCGCTGGTGAAGCGGCGGGTCAGGCCGGTTGGGATCCGTATTGGGGATTGCTTTGGGCCGCTGCGCCTAAGACGGCCGAGTTGCTGCTGCGTGGAGCTCCGAAATGGCAGTCGGCCCTCGAGTTGGGCTGTGGCGTCGGACTGGCTGGGATTGCCGCACTGAGCACTGGGCGAGCGGTGACATTTTCGGATCAGTCAGCGGCGGCAGTTGCGATGGCCATCCGGAACGCAGCGAGGAATGGCTATCCTGAATCCTCCGGGTTGGTATTCAGCTGGGAAGAGCCACCGGACCAGCAATTTGACTTCCTGTTTGGAAGCGACATTTTGTATGACCGCCGGGGTCATGAGCCCTTATTGCGGACATTGTCGGCGACATTGGCGGCTGGGGGGCGGATCTGGATCGGGGACGCCGGTCGTGCGAACGCGCCGTTGTTTGTTGAACGGGCGGAGCAGTTGGGCTGGCGTGTGCGACAGTTCGACCGTGAGTTGCAGCCTTTGCGGCGCCCGGAATTACTGCAATACCGCCTGCTTGTGCTGGACCGCCCGTGAGCTTTTTCGGTTCGTCGTGTGGGCGCGGGACTCTGTGACTGCCCCCCGATTTTGCCTGCAGAACACCCCGAAATGGTGGGTGGCAGGCTGGCTATCCATAGTCGGACAGTTCATACTGGGGTAGGAGAGCGCCGGCGATCGGAGTGTGATTGCTGAGTGTTGGCGTCGGGTGCGGGACTCGCGGGGCGATGCGGAATGAGTGAACCGGCCGAGGTGACGAGCAGAGCGCGAATGCCGGGAGCCGTGAGTGGCCCACCCGTGCTCTGGCGTTTGCAGAACGTCAGTCTGTCGGGAGGTGCACAGAGCCGGTTGACCGGGGTGAGTCTGGAAGTATTACAGGCGTCCACAGCGGTGATTGGGTACTCGGGAGCCGGCAAGACATCATTGCTGAACATTCTGGTGGGATATGAAGCTGGGCACAAAGGGCAATTGGACCAGTTTAGCGCGTGGACGGGACTGGATGGTCAGCCCTTGCGGGGTTGTGGCGAGGGGCGGCTGTCGGGGTGGCCGTTGCCAGTCTACTGGGTTCCTCAGGCTGGAGGACTATGGCCTCATTTAACGGTGCGGGACCACCTGCTGGTGGTTCAGGCGGGTGGGCGTGATCGCCGTCGTCACGAAATACGGGCATCGTCCGCAAAAAGGGCAGACGAAATTCTGGCTCGACTGGATCTGAATCATCGGGCTGATGCGCGACCGGGAGAGCTTTCGCAGGGTGAGCAATCCCGACTTTCAGTTGCGCGGGGAGTAATGTCCGGGGCCTGTGTTTTGTTGATGGACGAGCCTTTGTCACATGTGGATCCGGTACGAAAGCCGGGGTACTGGGACGTGTTGTGTGAATACGCGGAGCGAGCCGGGACGACCTTGATATTTTCCTGCCATGAAGCGGAGATTTTGCTGCGTCATGCGGAACGGGTGATTGGATTGCGGGGTGGGCGTGTGTGGCATACCGGGACGGTCAGGGAGTTGTATGAGTGCCCACCGGAAGCGGATCTTGGGAGATTTGCCGGGCGACTGAACTGGTTTTCCGCGGGTGAGCGGGAAGAGCTGGGACTGTCGCGGGGCGGGGATTCGGAGGGGGCCAGCCGACCGGAGTGGATCGATGTGGAATCAGTGTCTGAAGGTCTGGTGGGTGTCGAGGTATTGCGAACGCGGGTTTGCGGGGGCATGAGTGAGACGGACGTCAGAGTTGGCAGCGGGGAGTTGCGGATTCTGCATCGGAGTCCGCGGATGGAATTGCGTCAGGGCATGCGAATCGTGATACGGGAACAGACGGCACGGGAGCGGGGGCGCGCATGAGAACGGCGTCGGGCAGTGGGCAGAGCGGAACCGAGACAGGAACAGAACACCGTCCTCGCTGGTTGACGGTCGCGGTCCTGTTGTTATTGACTGTGGGATGTGGAGAGCGGGCGGGGGACCCTGAGTTATTCATAGGCGAAGTACGCGTCTGGAAAGTGCCGGCAGCAGACCAGTTTGTTCCGGCACCTCGCGGACTGTACTCGGATGAGCATGACACCGTGTTTGTGCTGGACGATGCCGGGCGGGTTCTGGTTTACGACGCCGGGGGGCAGTTGTTGAAGCAGTGGGACATGCCGGAATCGCGAATCGGGAAACCGGAAGGCATCTGGAAGTTGCAGGACGGTCGAGTCGCGGTCGCGGATACTCATTACCACCGCGTGGTCATATTTCATCCGGATGGGACGGTGGACAGGATGTTCGGCACTGAGGGGCGAGGTCCGGGGCAATTTGTGTTCCCGGTTGCGATCGCGCAGGATGGCGAGGGAAATCTTTACGTGGGCGAATATGGTGATCACCAGCGGATTCAGAAATTTGATCTGCAGGGGCGGTATTTGCTGGAGTTTGGCAGGCATGGGACGGGGGACGGGGAGTTTCAGCGTCCGAGCGGACTGGCATTGCGTGATGGGGAAGTGTTTGTGGTGGACGCGTTCAATGACCGGATTCAGGTCTTTGGACAGGACGGAGGGTTTCGTCGGATTGTGAAATTACCAGACAAATCTGATCCTCTGGCCTATCCCTATGATTTGCGGGTGATGGCGGATGGTCGGATTTATGTGATTGAGAACAAGGCCGCGCGGCTGACTGTTCTGAGTTCTGACGGAACGGTGCTTGGGCGATATGGAAACCCTGGTCGCAATCTGAGAGAATTTTATCAGCCCTGGGACTTGACCGTACTGACAGATGGCAGGGTTTTGGTAGCGGATACGGGAAATCATCGTCTGGTGGAGTTACATCCGTGAAGTGGTTTCGTGGAGTTCTGCGCCGAATTATTCCGCCACCGCATCGTGCGGTGACCTGGTGGTCTGCGTGGCCACTGGTGGCTGCTGCGTTGATCATTGGTTTGCAGTTGGTGTCGATACTGCCCACGGTCCTGGTAACTTCCGGCAGTCCGCAGCGCTGGACATCGCGGGGGTGGCTGGAAGTCAGTTTCCTGACGGACTGGGGAATTGGTTACCCGCAGTTTGAGGTTGTTCGGGAGTTGGAATTTGCGCGTCCGTGGATGCTGTTGTTGTTGCTTCTGGGGCCGTGGGTTTGGTGGATGCAGGCGGCGGGGCATGCGGGACTGCCGGCGCGTCGGGGCGCGTGGGCTGGATTTGTGAGATTGCTGATTTGTGGTTTTCTGATCATGGTGCTGGCGGAGCCGCGAGCGGTTCGTACGAATGATCGAGTGGCCGTTGTGTACAACGTGGACGTCTCGGATTCGGTCAGTCCATGGCGATCGGACGCCTTGAACTTTGTTGCGGAAACGGTGGCAGGCAAACCGGCATCGGATGAGGCGGGACTGGTCGTATTTGGCCGGACACCGGCGGTGGAGTATCCGCCGAGGGCCACATTTCCGTTTGAGCGATATGTCAATTCTCAGGTGAGTCAGGACGCAACGAACCTTGAGCAGTCACTGGCCTTGAGTGCAGCGATGCTGCCGGAGGACCAGTTAGGTCGCATCGTCCTGATCAGTGACGGAACGGAGACGGTCGGCCAATTGAAGGACGTACTGGACGATCTGCAGGCGCGGGATGTGGAAGTCAGTGTGGTCCCGATGGATTATGTGTATGAGTCTGAGGTCCTGCTGGAGCGACTGGACTTACCACGACTGGTTCGGCTTGGCGAATCCTATGAAGCGTCGATTGTGTTGAATTCTCTGAAAGCTGGTACGGGCGAGTTGGTGCTGTCTGAGGGCGGTCGAGAGATTTCTCGTCAGGTCGTGCAGTTTGCCGCGGGCAAAAGCCGCTATTCCATACCGATCAAAGTGGAACAGCCCGGGTATTACGAGTATTCGGCGCGGATTGAAGTGAGCGCAGAGAGTGACAGTCGCTCGGAGAATAATGAGGTTCGCAACTACCTCTACATGGACGGTCCCGGCAGAATTCTGCTGGTTCGTGGACTGGAAAGTTCAGCGGAGGAAACGCGATTTCTGGAGTTGGCCCTGAAACAGGGTGAGCGTCAGGTCGACGTGCAGACGGCCACCGAGTTTCCGTATGATCCGTTGTCGCTGATGCCCTATGACGCGGTGATTTTTGCGGACGTGCCAGCGGATGATTTGCTGGGCAATCAGATTCAGGCGCTGCATGATGCGATTCGAAATCTGGGCATTGGATTTCTGATGGTCGGGGGGCCGAACAGTTTTGGGCCTGGCGGCTGGCAGGGCTCGCTGATTGAAGATGCGTTGCCGATTTCGATGGAGATCACCAACAAGAAGATTCTTCCGAAGGGTGCGATCGCCATTATTCTGCACACCTGCGAGTTTCCTCAGGGAAATTCCTGGGCCAAACGGATTACCAAACGAGCGATCCAGGTGTTGAACTCAGAGGATCTGGTGGGTGTTCTGGCGCAGACAATGAATGGGGACGAGTGGATCTTTGATCTGACGCCGGCCGGGGAATATGAGCGCCTGGCAACTCTGATCAACAGTGCTGAGATTGGTGACATGGGGACCTTTGGGACGACCATGCAGCTGGGATTCAAGTCATTAACGGCATCGGATGCATCGACGCGTCATATGATCATCATTTCGGACGGTGATGCACAGGCGCCGACGCCTCAATTGCTGCAGCAGTTTATTGACAATCAGATTTCGGTATCGACGGTCGCAGTGTTTCCGCACAATGGGGACGCGACGACGTTGCAGGAAATTGCGGGGCTGACCGGAGGGCGGTTTTACTTCCCGAGTGATCCGAACGAATTGCCTTCGATTTTCGTGAAGGAAGCGAAGACTCTGCGACGCAGTCAGATTCAGAATCGTGACTTTGTGCCGGAGCTGTCGGCTGCGGACCCCGTCCTGAAAGACATCACGGATTCACCGGAGTTGCATGGTTACGTGCTGACATCTCCGAAAGATGATCCGCGGGCGATGGTGGTGTTGTCAGCACCGCCGACGGAGTCGGAGGTGGCAGCGGGTGAAGAGGAGCGGGATCCGATCCTGGCGGTCTGGCGATACGGGTTGGGAGTCACGGCGGCGTGGACGGCCGACTTTACGGAACGCTGGGGGCGGGACTGGGTGAAGTGGGACCAGTTTCAGCAGCTGGTGAATCAGATTACGACGCGGATTGGGCGTGCGAAGCGGGAGCAGTTTTTGCGGGTCTACACCTACGTGAACGGCAACGAGGGCGTGGTTGTGGTGGAGGATTTTCATCCGGACGAGACGTTGCTGGACGTCAGCGTCTCGGTGAAAGGCCCGAACGATTTTGAACAGAGTCAGGCGGTGCGTCAGATTGCACCGCGACGCTACCAGACGACGATGCCGTTGAAGGGGCAGGGGCGTTATCAGGTCATGGTTGGCGCAACGGATGGCGCGAGGAAAGAGACCGCCTATGCGGGCTTCATCGTGTCGTATTCTCCCGAGTATCTGCGCTTTCGTGCCAATCCCGGTGTCCTGCGGGAGATCGCGGAAGCGACGGGCGGGCGGGAATTTGAGATGGACGAGTCGGCCGAGGGGGTGACCAGTGAAATCTTCGGCAATCGGCGACCGCGACGCAGTAGTCGGCCGATTTTTGAATGGTATTTGATGTTGCTGGCCTGTTTGATTCCGCTGGATGTGGGGATCCGGCGCGTACAGCTGGATTTGGGTTGGATTCGAAAGCTCTGGAAACGTGAGCAGCGGGGTTCAGCGGAGATGCTGGGAACTCTGTTGCAGCGGACGGGACAGGTTCGTAGTGCATTGGCTGGCCAGCGGGAGAGTGGCAGCGCGGGGGCTTCGAAGCCGGTGGTCCCTGAGCGGGCTCAGCCGCCCGTCTGGGCTGCGGGCCAGCGTGTCGTATCGGATCGACCATCGCCGGAACCACAGTCGGCGCCTGTGGAGCCGTCTGGCCCAGGGGGAGCGGCTGTGGAAGATGCAGGAACGACATCTCGGCTGTTGGCGATGAAGCGTCGGCGTGAGCAGGACCGCCGGGACGATCCTGGAGCGGGGTGAGCGGCCGGAGACTTGCCGTGTCGAGTGAACAGGTTGATGCAGAGTGCAGAGTGCAGAGTCAGTGGTGGTGAACCTTCGAAAAATGGAAATGAATTATGAGTGACGTGACGGCGGCGGAACTTCAGGCAGAGGCGAATCAGTTTCGGGACGAGTTTGAGAAGGTTCGAGCGGCGGTTGGGCGTGTGATTGTGGGGCAGCAGCGTGTCGTGGAGGCGACGTTGACAGCTCTGTTGTGCGGGGGAAATGTCCTTCTGGAAGGGGTGCCGGGGCTTGGCAAGACGGAGCTGGTGAAAGCGTTGTCGGGGGTCCTGAAGCTGCATTTTCGGCGAATCCAGTTCACGCCGGACCTGATGCCGGCGGACGTGATTGGCACCAGCATGATGACCACGGATGATGCGGGCAGATATCGCTTCGAATTTCGTCAGGGTCCTGTGTTTACTCAGTTGCTGCTGGCGGACGAGATCAACCGGGCAACGCCCAAAACGCAATCGGCGTTGCTGGAGACGATGCAGGAGGGCACGGTCACGACTGGTGGCACGACGTATCGGCTGGAGCAGCCATTTTTTGTCCTCGCGACACAGAATCCGATCGAGCAGGAAGGCACGTTTCCGCTGCCTGAGGCTCAGCTGGACCGATTTATGTTCAAAGTGGTGGTCCCGTTTCTGTCGCGGGAAGAGCTGAATGAGGTGGTATCGAGAACGATTTTGAAGAAGCAGGTCGAAGCGACACCAATCCTTGATGGGCCTCGGATTCTGCATCTGCGGACGGTCCTGGACCGAGTGGTCGTGAGTGATCCGATGAGGGACTACGCCTGTCGGCTGGTTTTGTCGACTCATCCGGAAACGGCGTGGGCAACGGAGCGAGTGAAGAAGTTTCTGCGGTGGGGAGCAAGTCCACGAGCGGCGCAGGCGTTGATTCGCGCAGCGCGCGTGCGGGCGCTGAGTCAGGGGCGTGCTCATGTTTCATTTCAGGACATTCGCTGGTTTGCGCCGGAAGTGCTGCAGCATCGCGCGTTGTTGAATTATGACGGCCAGGCAGAGAATGTTTCTGTGGGCGACATTATCGAAGAGTGTATTCAGAAACTGCCAACAGAAGGCTGAAGGCTGTGACGGACGCCGCGAAAACGCAATTCACCAGCTTATTCGACAACGCCATGCTCAGTCAGATTGAGCGGATGCGATTGCGACCCCTGCGTCGACTGACCAATCGCAGTCGCGGGGAGCACCTGTCGGGGAAAGGGGGTAGCAGCACCGACTTCGCGGACTACCGGGACTACGCGGTGGGTGACGACCTGCGTTATGTGGACTGGAATATCTTTGCGAGGTTGCAGCGTCCGTACATCAAGCAGTTTCAGCATGAGGAAGAGTTGCATGTGGTGCTGCTGATTGATGCTTCCACATCGATGCTGTTTGACGGGAAACTGCAGATGGCGAAGCAGGCGGCGGCCGCGATGGGAATCATGGGGTTGCTGAACGTCGAGCGGGTGAGTGTGTATGCGGTGCATGGTCGGAGTGATCGCCCGTTGGTGTTTGTTCCGGGAACGGGTCGCACGCGTATTCGCCCCATGCTGAAATTTATTGAAGAGCTGGAAGGTGGGGGCAGTACACCGATTGAGACGGCGATTGAAAGCATGCTGAAGTTTCATCGGGGCCGTGGTGTGGCGGTGGTGCTGAGCGACTTTCTGACATTGGGAGACCTGAATCGTTCGATGAATCTGTTGTACAGTTCAGGGCTGGAGGTTTGGGGGCTGCAGATTCTGAGTGAAGCGGAATTGCACCCGAATGTGCAGGGAGATCTGCGGTTCGTGGACAGTGAGACTCAGGAAACACTGGACATAACCAACGCCTCTGAGTTGCTGCATGTGTATCATGACCAGCGACAACTGCTGCAGACGACGCTGGATTCGATGTGTCGCCGACGACAGGGGCGTTTCCTGTCGGTCAGTTCCGGGTTTTCGTTTTCGACGCTGCTGTTTGAGCACCTGTGTCGGCAGGGGTGGGTGCAGCGATGAGTGTGCTGAATTTTGTCAATCTGTATGGTGCCTGGTTTTTCCTGTCGCTGATTCCGCTGGTCATTCTTTACTTTTTGAAACTGCGGCGTCCGAAGCTGGAAGTGTCCTCGCTGGTGCTGTGGCAGAGTGTGGTGAATGACCAGCGGGTGAATTCGCCCTTTCAGAAGTTCCGTCGGAACCTGCTGTTGTTGCTGCAGATTCTGTTGTTGTGTCTGCTGGTGCTGGCGTTGATGCAGCCGTTTCTGCCAACAACGGCGGGCGTTGCCCGGTATACGCCTCTGCTGATTGACTGTTCGGCCAGCATGTCTGCGCGTGATGAGGCAACGGGGCGCACGCGACTGGAACTGGTCCTGCAGCAGGTGCGTGAGCAGATTGAAAATCTGAGTGGGGATCAGCAGCTGGCGATCTTTACGTTTTCGGCCACGGGCCGTCGTCTGACAGAGTTTACGAATGATCGTCGCGTGCTGCTGAAAGCGCTTGAAAAAATCGAAGCGACCGACTTGCCGGCTCAGCTGGACGATGTTCTGCGGATGGCGGCGGCGTACTCCACATCGTTTCCGATTGAAAGTGTGACGGTGCTCACGGATGGAAATCTTCCGGAGCGTGTCGACTTTGAGTTGCCATTTCGACTGGACGTTCGGCGGGTGGATGCCGGAGGGCCGAATCTGGGGATTACGGAGATGAGTGCGCGGCGCAGCGGCGCCGATGAGTGGGAAGTGTTTGTGCGTGTCGCCGGATCCTCGGAGGATTTGCGTGGGGCGGAGCTGCAGATTTTTGAGAACGGGCAGCAGACGCATTCGGAGACCATGGAAGTGTCTCAGGAGGATGCTGAGCGTCTGGTATTCCCGGTGACAACGGGGGCAGCTACGTTGCTGGAGGCGCGACTGGTTCCGGCGGGATTTGATGCCATGGCGACAGACAACAGCGTCTGGTTGTCATTACCCGCCACTCGGCCTTTGAAAGCCCTTGTGTCAGACACCCTCGCGACGTGGAAGCGCGCCATCGGAATCGTGCCGAACGTGACCGTGGAAGACCTTGTCGGGGAGGTACCGGCAGGAAGCGAGTATGATCTGATAGTGACACGGGAAGCCATGGTTCCCGGAGTTTCGGCACCGATTCGGATTGTGGTGGGGGGCATTCCGGAAGACCTGAAGACTCAGATTGTCCGGAGGGACGACGTGAGTAGCGTGATTGACTGGAACCGAACAGCGCCGTTATTGCGGCATGTGCAGCTGGCGGACGTTCAGGTGGGAGAGCAGCCGGCGTGGGGTGAGGCAGTCACCGTGCGTGACCTTGAGGCACGAGGTTATGAAGTGCTGATTGATGGGAATGCCGGACCGTTGCTGCTGCAGAAACGCGAGGGACTGCAGACGACGTGGTGGTTTACGTTTGATACCGATCGATCGACTTTGCCGTTTCGTGTCGGGTTTCCGATTCTTGCCGCCAATGCGGTTGATGCTTCGCTGAAGCAGGCGGCACTTTCGGAAGTTTCCGCAGCTCCGACCGGAGTTCTGCCTGCCCTGGGTCTGGAAGCGGATCGTGACTACGTGGTCACGACACCGGGCGGTGAGAAACTGGAAGGCCGCAGCGGGGCGACTGGATTGTTGACAGGGATTCCGGCCGCGAGGGTTGGGCGTTACACGGTTGCCGAAGGGCAGGACACGGTGGCTGTTGTGGGAACCGGACTTTTAAGTGTGACGGAGACATCGCTGCTGGCGGTGGAAGAGTTGCGGTTTTCGGAGGCGACTGTGGCGACCGGGACGACGGAGACACTGGAGACGGACCGTCCCCTGTGGTGGACGCTGGCGCTGGCGGCTTTTGGGTTGCTGATGTTTGAGTGGTGGTATTTTCAGCGAGCACGAGGAGCGGTGGAATGACCGCGGGCAAAAACATGATGATGGCGTGTCTCCGGGGGTGTCTGCTGGCCGGACTGATGATGACGCTGGCCGGTGAGGTCCAGGCGCAGCCCCGGGTTCGGATGAAACTGGACCTGATCTCCATCAGGACGAGATCTGCTGCGCCGGTTCCAGTGCGTGTGCGGTTGGAGTACAACGATCCGCAGTATCTGGAGGGATCGCTGGAGTTGCGGATCCATGATGCTCTGGAGATGCTGTCGGACACGGACCGGATCGCGACGGTACGTCGGGAAGGACTGGTGTTGGCGGGCCAGGATCTGGAATTTACGATGCTGCTGCCGCCGCTGAAAACATCAGACACGCGCAACTGGGCCGTTCAGGCCTGGTTTGTGACGGAGAATGAGCGGATTCCTCTGAGCTCGATCCCCGATCGCCTCAATCCGCCGGAGCCATTTGACCTGCTGATGACCAGTGCCTACGAGCGTGGTTTTCTGCTGTGCAGTGCCTCAGACGATCCGCGGAATCGGACGGCCTCTGTTAACCGCAGGTTACTGGAGGAGCGGCTCCTGTTGCAGCAGTTACTTCCTTCATCGGGTGACTCTGACAACGAGAATGGTCAGACCTCCGATGAGGGACAGGGACAGGGGATCAACTCTGCGCGGTCCGAGGTTCTGGCGGTACATCATGCGTCAGAATGGGACATTGGCGATCTGCCCGAGGATCCTCTGGGGTATTGCGCCTTTGACGTAGTGCTTCTGAGTGACGGTGGTTTGGCGCAGATGTCGGAAGAAAAGCTGCGCGGGCTGGGCATCTGGGTTCGGGCTGGGGGAAGTTTGTGCGTGCTGGCGGCGGAACCACTGCAGGGCAGGCATCTGAATTTCCTGCGAACGGTGATGAAGCAGGGGTTGGGGAGTGAGAGCGACCTGATGCAGGATGCTGATGGGCGTCTGGCATTTGTTGATGGCGCGACTGATCGAGTGGTCATGAGTCAATACGGGTTGGGGCGTGCGGTACTGCTGCCGCGCCAGGAAGATCTGACGGCACTGCTGAGTCAGCCGCTGATGACGGGAAAGTTACTGGGATTTCTCTGGAAGCTTCGTCAGGACAGCATCCTGCGGACGGAAGCGTCCACGAGTTTCCTGAGTGACCTGAACCTCGTCCGGATGTGGTATCCTGAAGCAAAGCAGGACGACACCGGGATCTTCACGGAAACGGTGCCGACGATGTGGGTCGAGGGCTTGGGGCGGGTGGAATGGACAGAGCGCGATGGGCGATACTACGTGGATCCGGCATCCGTTCGGGGGAGTTACCGAGGATTTCGCCTGAACCCGGATTCGAGTCTGTCACTGCCTGAGATTGAAAATGGTCTGTTGCCATCGGACGTGGCGATGGTACCGACGGAGGTGATTGCGTTGATCCTGATCGGGTACGTGCTGATGATTGGCCCGGTGGACTATTTTGTGCTGGGGTGGCTGCAGTTGCGGAAATACACATGGGTTGTGTTTCCCGTGGTGACGGCCTGCTTTACGTTTTTGACCATCGCAGTGGCTCATGCTTATATGAGTAGTGAATTAAAAGAAGGGGTTATGGTCATTACGGATTTAGGGGAGGATGGTACCCCCGTGAGGCAGACGACACTGCAGACATTATTCTACGACCATCGGGAAGATGTTCAGCAGGCGTATCGACGGGCGTTTGTGGTGCAGGCGAATACAGGAATGCTCCAGGCGGATGCTCGACGGCAGATGGTTCTGCCTGCTGACAAACCACTTTACTACTCCGGAACGTTTCCACAGGCATTTGAAACGGTTCAGGAAGTACAGCAGTGGTCTCCGGTGACCCTGCGATCGACGACGCTTGAACCTGAGGAAGTGAAGGTCCCTGGGATTGACTGGGAGGATGTTTCTCTGGTCAGCACAATAGAGGGGATGGCGCGACTCGCCATCAGGCTTCGGGCCATCTCGGACGGGGCTGAGGGGCAGTACTTTGGGTTTGTGGTGCATTCCGGATCGATTCAGCGTTTGACTTATGAGTTCCAGGATCCAGGTTTGCAGCTTTCCGGGAGGGAATCGCAGCAGTGGGTTGCGTCTGCACTGGGAATGATTGATGCGGCTGAGAGCTTGCCGACTCAGGTGGCTGCCACGCGGGGGATTTTTTCGATTGTCAGTCAGTTGTCGCCGCAGGGATCTTCCTATCTGGAGGACCTTGCAATGTCGGATGCCAGCAATCCGGAGGAGTATGTGCTGGTGATCGGCCGAGTTCGACCGGGACAGGTGGACGTCTTTCGCCGTCGTTATGTGGCGGCATCCGGAGTTGTTCCCGGAGTTGTTCCCGGAGTTGTTCCCGGAGTAGTTCCCGGGGGAAATGAGCAGGCGGCTACTGTGCCGGTGGGGCAGTGAGCGTGGGAAAGTGATGGTGGAGACGGCCCGGAGCGGTTTGTTCGGGTGCGGGGGTGATCAGGGGCAGCAGACGACGTTCATCGAGTGAGGGGGCGGGTTATGGAACAGATGCAACCGGGAGTGGGAACGAGCACGGTGGGCTCGAAGCCGATGGCGATCAGCCTGCGGAACCTGCGGGTGACGTACGGAAAGTTCGAGGCGGTGAAGGGGATCTCTCTGGACATTCCTCAGGGAGAAGTGTTTGGGTTTATTGGCCCGAACGGAGCTGGCAAATCGTCGACATTTCGAGTGTTGGCAACACTGCAGCCGAAGTTTCAGGGGTATGCCGGTGTGTGTGGACTGGATGTGCTGCGTCAGCCGCAGAAGGTGCGGGATGTGATGGGCTTTGTTCCGGACTTTTTTGGAGTGTATGAAGACCTGACGTCGCTGGAGTATCTGCATTTTTTCGCGGCGGCCTATCGGATACCTATGGAGAAGCGGAAGTCAACGATTGACGACGTGCTGACGCTGACGGACATGACTCACAAAGCACACTCGCCAGTGGATGGGCTTTCGCGGGGGATGAAGCAGCGTCTGGCCTTGGCGCGAGTCCTGCTGCACGATCCGCAGGTGTTGTTGCTGGATGAGCCCTCCAGCGGACTGGATCCGCGAGCCCGGATTGAGATGCGTGAATTGCTGAAAGCGCTGCGAGAGATGGGCAAGACGATTCTGATCAGCAGTCACATTCTTTCGGAATTGAGTCAGTTGTGTACGCGGATCGGGATTATCGAGTTGGGGCGGATGGTGGCCCAGGGATCGCTGGAGGAGATTTATCGACAGCTGCAGGTAATGCGGCTGGTCCATATTCGTGTGGAGAATCCCAGTCCGGAATTGTACGCGCGGGTTCAGCAGATTGCGGGTGTGCATGAGGTTGAGCAGCAGGTGGATCGCTGGGCGATTCGACTGCAGGAACAGGATACGTCGATTGCGGACCTGCATGAAGCGCTGGTGGCCGCAAAGGCGAGGCTCACGATGTTTCAGCCGGAAGCGATGGACATGGAGACGGCCTTTATGAAGTTGACGGAAGGGAAGACGGCATGAGGCTGTTGCGACTGATTCCGGAACTTCCGCTGCTTCGCCGGGAGCTGACGGAACTGGCTGCGCGACGCAGAACGTACGTGGTACGGATTGTCGGGGCGCTGGTGATTCTCAGCGTCGCCATGTATTTTGTCAGTCAGACCCTGTCTGACTATCTGAACTCGCCCTATTCCAGTGGTCTGAACCTGACACAGAAGCTACTGGGGGCGGGCGGGGCGGCCTTTCCGCAGCTGGTTTGGTTGCTGTTCCCGGCGATTCAGATTCTGATGCCGTCCATGGTCTGTGGCTCGATCACGATCGAGAAGGAGCGTAACACGCTCGGAACGCTCTTTGTGACTCGCCTTTCGCCGATGACGATTGTGCTGGAGAAGCTGGGCAGTCGACTGGTGCCGATGCTGAGCGTCCTGATTCTGGCCTTTCCGGTCCTGGCATTTGTGTATTCGCTTGGAGGAGTTGACCAGAATCTGCTGTCGGCAACGATCTGGCTTGTGCTTTGGGAATGTCTGCTGTACGCGTCGATTGGACTGCTGTGCAGTGCCTGGTATTCCACAACAGTGGGGGCCTTTATCGCCTCTTATGTTCTGACGGGCGTGTTGTTCACATTAACACAGATTATGGGAGCGAATCTGCCCACGCCGTTTCGGATCTGGGTGGACAGTGCAATGCCGGCAGCACCTGGCAGTCTGCTGGAGTTTTTTCGCTCGCTGGTTCCGCCCGAGTATCCACTGGTGGCTGTGATGCTGGCGACGCTTCCGGTGATCTGTTTTGTGGGTTTTTGTCTGTTATTGACGCGGTTTCTGTTGTTTCGACGGGCCTTCGTCAGTCAGTCATCGCTGTTGCTGCGGGTGTTTCGGAAAGCGGATGCTTTTTTCAACCGCCTCAACCAGCGTGCGGGTGGAGTGATGATCATTTCGGATCGGGAGTCTTATCCGGAGAGTGATCCGGTGGCCTGGCGGGAACGGGAGAAAAAATCCCTTGGCAAAGCGCGATACCTGATTCGGATGTTGCTGGTGCTGGAACTGCCGGTCCTGTTTTTCTGTCTGCTGGTAGCGATTCAGGGCTCGGACTTCCGGATGCGGGGGCTCTCTGAGTTGATGCTGGTGATCTGGGCTGTTGTGATGATGATCCTGACGGTGAAGGCTTCGACGCTGTTATCCTCTGAGCGGGCGCGGGAGACGATGGATGCCCTGCTGTCGACACCGATGACGGGAGCCTCCATTCTGCTGCAGAAGGTCATGGGGATGAACCGGCTGATGCTGGTTCTGGCCGCCCCGATTATGAGCGTTCATCTGACGCTGATGCTGATGTACATCAATTTTTCATTATCATTGCAGGCGGGGATGCTGCTGCAGTTGCTGCTGCTGTGTCTGTATGGCGGGTTCAGTCTACTGTCGACGTGGATGCTGATGCAGACCATTGCCTGGGTGGCCATCAACTGTGGTGCTCGCAGCCTGACGCAGGCGCGTTCGGTCATGACCGCGCTGATTGTCCTTGGATCCTGGATCTTTCTGTCGTGGACCCTTCTGGATTTTCAACGGTATCCGTTTATGGACGGGAGTGGCAGCCGCGGCGGTTACTACAACTACAACTACGGTTACGACTGGCAGGAGGATTCCAGCTACGTCGGTCTGGGTGGGCGAACTCTGATGCGGATGATGCGGATCGATGGGGTCCTGCAGGCGAATGATGAGTTTCTGACATCGATCACATCCGGGGCATTCCGTTCTGGTGATGTGCTGTACCTTCGTGAGGCTGTGGAGAATCCGCTGCTCGAATTCATCGCCACGTTCTGGGTTATTGGCTGGCACAGCGGCCTGTGCTGGGGACTGCGACGACTGGCATTACGCCGCAGTCCGAAGATGCTGGGGCGAAATGACGAAGAACTGTCATTGCAGCCCGAAACATTCGGTGGCCTTCAGCCGGGGTGACATCTGTCCGGGTTCACTTCCGGGAAGTCAGAATGATCGACCATTACGGCAGACGGCGGCTCCGTTTGCAGCAGGACCAACAAGGGTTGAGGGGGAGGGCGAATGGGCGGTCCCGGGATGCGTGCCCTGGCAGTGATTGCTGCTGTATTGATCCAGTTTACGTGCGTTTTTTCGCGGGCAAGTGCGCAAAACGCGGCGTCCGTGCGGATCGTGAATGTGTACTGGGGCTTCGACGGTCGGGTCGTGGAAGGGGAGTTTCAGCCGTTCTCGTTGTTGCTGGACAATCTGAGTGACGAGGCGATTGAAGGGACGTTGGCGATCCAGAAAGTCTCCGGGCTGATTCGAGGCGAGGGGGCGCGGCATGAAGTCTCTGTGTTTCTGGGACCGTCGTCGCGCCGATGGGTACAGTTTTATCCATATATCACCGGCAATCTGAGCTCCTGGGAGATTCGGCTGCAGACAGAGTCAGCGACTCTGGATCTGGGGCAGCGAGCCCAGCCGGATCCGGTGTGGGAAGCGGGTGTCCGCGGCAAATCAAACTCGGTACGACTGGTGACGGTGCTGCTGGATCCCGCTGCGGGTTTGCAGCGGCAGCCGGATTCGATTCGCCACATGCCGGAAGACGTGTTTCCACCTTATGCCACGGCAACTCATGGGCTGCATGCGTTATTTATGGACCATGTACCGGAATGGGAAGAGCCACGTCAGACGGCTTTGCTGGCATGGCTTCAGCGTGGTGGTGAACTGCATCTGATGCTGGACCGAAATCGTCAAAGGCTGAGATTCTCCGGAATCCTCTCGGCGCTGAATGAGCCATTTGCGGAATACGCGGTGGGGGCGGGCCGGGTCCTGCGGCATGAGTTTCAGCGAAACGATTTGACCGAGGAGGTTGTGAACGCTGTTGCGATTAGAAAACTCGATCTCCGGGACGATGAAGTCACGGTTCAGTCGCGTCAACTGGTGGCACTGATGAGCTTATCCGATGGAACCTTGTTTGACGTGCTGTCGAAACAGGTGGAACCATCGCATGCCTGGTGGTTGATCGGACTCTGCTGCCTGCTGTATGCGGCGATCATGTATCCTGGATGCTGGCACTTTGCGCGGAGGCGAGGCATACAGACAGGGCAAGCGATTGCTGCCGTGCTGCTCACCGTCGTCGTTTTCAGCGGGCTTTTCCTGTGGCTTGGACAGCGGGGTTACGGCGAATCGAGTTCGTGGCGTTTCTATGGCGTTGCCGAATCAGAAGACCAGACTCACTGGAGTTGTCTGCAGTTCAGTGAAGTGTTTGTGACGGATGGCACGGATTGTCGGGTGGAGGACAAAGGGCGTCAGACCCTGATTGCCTCCGGGCTGGACGAAGAGAGTACCGAGGCGGTGGTGACGGCGGGTGACAACGCATCGCTGATCAGTCGACTTCCACCGTTCAGTCGGGAGCCGTTGGTGACACGGCGACGGTTGGAACTGCCGGACTGGGAGTCACGGGTGGAGTCATTTCTGGTGAACGGGCAGGAGTTGTCGCAACTGGCCATTCGCGTGGGGAAGCGTTTTCCGTTTGGTGAAACGACAAAAGCGTGGGTTGCCTACGGAGATCGAATTCACCCGTTGACACTGGATGAGCGAAATGGGCAATTCGTCGTCAGTGGGGCCGCTCGGTCCCTGCGAGAATTCTGCGATGTGAGTGTGTGGGGAGGTCTGACGATACCGACAGCGACAGGGGTTCCGGTGGTCGAGATTGAAGAAAGGCAATTCGTGGACGCATTGCTGGTTCGGCGCGGCTTGAAAAATGCTCGGCGATTCAGCCTTGGTGACCTTGAACTTCCCCGTGATCGAGTGATTTTTATGGTTCGCACGGCGATGCCGGCGGCGTTCGACTTGTCGGTGAAACCAGAGGTTCCGCAGCGGGGTGAGATCCTGTTCGTGAAGGAGCTCCCGCTGGTCCTCGCACCCTGAAACCGCGGATATCACGCTGGAAAACAGGGGTGCCGTCGGGGAATTGCCGGAAACACGGCTCATTTTCCCTGGACTTCATCCCGGATGTATTTCCGAAGCTACGGAATTCGGTTATTCTGCCCGGCTGATCAGGCACTTGCTGATCGCATGCCTGTTTACCCTCCGCATTCTGGCCTTCCCCGGAGACCACAAACCATGATCAGAACGCCCTCACTGGCATCACTTGCCGCCGCGTTCCTCCTTCTCGTATCGTCATCCCTGTCAGCCGCTGAGCCACCGGAAGGATTTCGGGCCATTTTTAACGGCAAGGATCTTGAGGGTTGGCATGGCATGCCGCACTTCGATCCCCGTGATCTCGCCAGAATGCCCGAGGAGATGCGGAAGAAGCAGATTACGGAGTGGACCAACGACGCGAAACTACACTGGACTGTTGAAAACGGCGAACTGGTCAACGATGGGCATGGCGCTTACCTCGTGACCGACGAGGAATTCGCTGACTACGAAATGCTGATCGATTACAAAACGGTGCCACGGGCAGACAGTGGGATTTATCTGAAAGCCAATCCTCAGGTACAGATCTGGGACTACACGGAAGAGTCCAAGTTCAATCTGGGAGCTGACAAGGGCAGTGGTGGGCTGTGGAACAACAGCGCCGGTGCTGCAGGCAAAGATCCTTCCGTTAAAGCTGACAAGGCCTTCGGCGAATGGAATAGCTTCCGGATTCGTCAGATTGGTGCTCGCACCAGTGTGTGGCTGAATGGACAGATGGTTGTAGACAACGCCATCATGGAAAACTACTGGGATCGCGAAAGTCCGCTCTTTGCCAAAGGTCCGGTGTGTCTGCAGACGCATGGTGGCGAGATTCGCTGGCGGAACATTTTTGTACGCGAGATTCCCGCAGAAGAAGCCAATGCAATTCTGGCAAAGCACGAGTCTGACGGGTTCGTATCTGCATTTAATGGCAAGGATCTGGCAGGTTGGGCCGGAGCGGCCGACAACTATGAGGTTGTTGACGGCACGATTCGCTGCAAAGAGGGCAAAGGCGGAATCCTCCACACCAGTGAAGAGTACGCCAACTTCGCAGTGCGTCTGGAGTTTCTGACTCCACCGTCGGGAAACAACGGGCTCGCCATCCGCACCGACGGCAAGGGTGATCCGGCCTATGACGCGATGTGCGAACTGCAGGTGTTGGACAACGAGCACGCCAATTATGCAAAGCTGGATGCGCGTCAGTACCACGGTTCAGTTTACGGAATGGCCGCAGCAAAACGCGGATTTCTGCGTCCGGCCGGTGCGTGGAACTATCAGGAAGTCACGGTCAACGGCACAACGATTCGCGTGGAATTGAACGGCAACGTGATTCTGAATGCGGACGTCAGCAAGGTGACAGAGTTCCTTGGAGATCGTCCGCATCCCGGCAAAGATCGCAAGTCCGGATACTTTGGATTTGCTGGCCACGGTGATGCCGTACAGTTCCGTAATGTCAGTCTCAAGCGTATGCCGGATTAGTTCTGACTGACGCAGATTCAGATGCAGGCAGCAGCCCGGAGAGAAATCTGCCGGGCTGTTGTTGTTTCTGCTGCATGGCTGGTGCCGGACATGATTGACGGTGAGTTATGGAAAACTCCGCCGCTGCACCAGTTTTACTTTGAAGCCGTTTTTTCAGGGAACGCTGTCTGTGACGATTCGTGGAACTTTGATTGCCAGCTGCCTGTGGACGGCCCTTGTGATTTCTGCTCCGGCACCGGCTGATGAACTGCCGTCGGAGTTCAGTGCCGGGGCGACGGCTCCGATCTTTACCGCTCAGGCCGGAGCCTGGGACGCAAAGATTCGAGAGCGAGGCTGGATTCTTCAGGACGACGGTGGCTGGAAGCTCTGGTACACAGGCTACGATCCGGACCAGTCCCCGGTGACGATGAAACTGGGCTATGCAACGTCGCCTGACGGGATTCACTGGAAGCGTTCAGAGAAGAATCCGCTGGTTTCGGAGTACTGGGTCGAGGACATGATGGTGGTCAAGCACGAAGGCCTGTACTACATGTTTTCGGAGGGGTTTGAGGATCAGGCCCAGTTGATGGAGTCAGCGGATGGTGTGACCTGGACTCGTCGTGGAACGCTGGATGTGCGGCTGAAGAATGGTCAACCGATACCGCCTGGACCTTACGGCACGCCCACGGCATATTTTGAGAATGACTGCTGGTACTTGTTTTATGAGCGACGTGATGAAGGCGTATGGCTGGCGACTTCGACGGATATGAAAGTCTGGACCAATGTCAGTGATACTCCGGTGATAGGTCGCGGCCCGGACGCGTTCGATCGGCACATGCTCGCCATGAACCAGGTGCAGAAGGTGGGCGACCGCTACGTGGCTGTATTGCATGGCACGGGCGACGAAAAGAAGCCACGTCGCTGGGTGCCCTATCTTGCCGAGTCTTCCGACTTACGCAACTGGCGAAAGGCCACAAGTCCGTTGAGACCGACCGAGGAAAACAGATCCAGCGGAATGCTTCTGCGGGATGGCAATAGTTGGCGGTTCTACACGACGCACGATCGCATTGACGTGTACTTCCCGCGATGAGGACTGTCTGATTTTCTGATGGGCAGTGGCGTCAGAACAATGACTGCAGAGACGGCAACCGGTTCACCGGTCGGTCTGTGCATAAGTTGGCCAGGGGGGAGTCCGCCGGTTCAGCGGTGGTAACCCAGTCCGATCATGACTTCGTAGAGTTCTTCAAAAGTGATGAAGCGTCGACGATGTTTGATCTTGTAATCGTCGATGGCATCGGCCAGTTCCGCCACTTCGGGCCGCTGGGAACGGTCACCATCGCGAAACTGGCGTCGCTCCACACCGTTGGGGCTTTGATCACTGGAACGCACACGACGGTCGACAAATCCGGCCGCCGCTGATGTCAGAAGGTTCGTGTCACTCATTGCTGGATGCCTCAGATTGGGCAGAAGTAAGGCGGGAAAACCACCCTTGTTGACGGAAAGTCTTGCTTCCATCTGCATGTTCTGCAAATTCTGAGTGGGGATACTCACACCGTTACGCAGTTTTGGGGATCGCGCATTGCGGTCTGTGGGGCTGATAGGCGTTATGCCGTAAAAGCGTGAGTGGAGGGATGTAGCAGTTGGGAGGTTGACGGCGGTTAACTTGTCGTGATCGGCGGCAGAGGCAGGCCGAATAAAGCAGTTGTGCGGAGAGTGACGAGTTGGAGTGAGGCTGAATATATTGTGAGCTTTGAATACGCACGTGCGGCTTCGGCCGGGGCGGGCGTCAGCCTTGAAAAAAACGGGGATTCCAAAGAAGTTCTGATCGGACTCTGCGAACCCGTTGACGACAATGGGCTGTCAATCGAAACTGCATCTGAAAGACTTGCCCGGAGGCCGCATCCAGTGGGGATTGGCAGCGAACCCGGGCAGGTGCATGACGGTTGTGGTTTGGCTTCTGGAACATTGGATCAGCTGCAGGTGGAATTGGTGGGACGACGGCCCGGCGAGTTGGCTGCGTGGAGCCTCCACGATCAATTCCGGATCCGGGACAGAGAGAGAGAGCGGGAAAGAAAGAATGTCGCGACAGATACTGGTGACGGCCGCCTTGCCGTATGCAAACGGTCACATCCATGTTGGCCACCTTGTGGAATACATTCAGACGGATATCTGGGTGCGGTTCCAGAAGATGCGTGGTCATCGCTGCCTGTTTGTCTGTGCCGATGACACTCATGGCACGGCCATCATGATTCGTGCGCGTCGTGAGGGGCGTTCTGAGGAAGCGGTGATTGCGGACATGCGCGAAGCGCATCTTCGTGACTTTGCCGGCTTTCAGATTGAATTTGACAACTATGGCAGCACAAACAGTCCGGAAAATCGCGAACTCTGTCACCAGATCTGGTCAGCGATTCGTCGTCGGGGACTGGTCCGGCAGAAGGACGTGCAGCAATTATTCGATCCCGTGGTCGGAACCTTTCTTGCGGATCGCTTTGTTCGCGGCACCTGTCCCCGCTGTGGTGCTGCTGACCAGCCGGGGGATAACTGCAGTTCCTGCAGCGCGACGTACACGCCGGCAGATCTCCGGGATGCTCGCAGTGTGCTGTCGAATGCCATCCCGGAAATCCGGACGGCCGAACACCTGTTTATCGAACTGGAACAACTGCATGAATTTCTGCAGCAGTGGTCACAGGAGGGTGATCACCTGCAGCCGGAAGTCGCGCGCTATCTGAAGGGCAATTTCCTTGGAGATCCCCTGCGCGACTGGGATGTTTCCCGGCCAGCGCCGTACTTCGGATTTGAGATCCCCGACCATCCCGGTAACTACTGGTACGTCTGGTTCGATGCGCCGATTGGTTATATGGCGTCAACAAAAGAGTGGTGTCAGCGAACGGGTGATGACTTCAACAGCTGGTGGAGTTCAGAATCTTCCGCGGAGATACACCATTTCATCGGGAAGGACATCACCTACTTTCATACTCTGTTCTGGCCGGGGATGCTGAAAACAGCAGACTGCAATTTGCCGTCCAGGGTGCATGTGCATGGGTTTCTGACGGTGGGTGGCGAGAAGATGTCCAAGTCCCGGGGCACATTCCTGATGGCATCCACGTGGCTGCGACATTTGCCACCCGGAGCGATGCGCTATTACTACGCCAGCAAACTGGGGCCTGGTTTGGATGATCTGGATCTGAACCTTGAGGAATTCGTGGCCCGGGTGAATACGGACCTTGTCAATAAAGTGGTCAACCTGGCATCTCGTTCCGCCGGGTTTCTGGCGGGACAGACCCTGTCAGACACGTATCCGGACGACGGAGGATTGTTTGGCGACGGGGCGGCACGCGGCGAGCTGATCGCGGGGTTTTATGAAGACTGCAACTACAATGCGGCCATCCGTGAAATCATGGCGCTGGCCGACCGGGCCAACAAATACGTTGATGAGCGTCAGCCATGGGTGATTCGCAAAGACCCGACTCGATCAGGTGAACTGAGGGATGTCTGTTCGGTCACTCTGAATCTGTTTCGACAGATTGTCGTCTATCTGAAACCGGTTCTACCGGAACTGGCGCAGCAGACGGCTGATTTGCTCAACCAGCCAATCGAACACTGGAGTGATTCTCAGACTCCGTTGACCGGGACTATGGTCAGTCCCTTCCAGCACTTAATGAAACGTCTTGAAATGAAACAGGTTGAAGCCATGCTTGAAGACAGCAAACAGGAAACAGCAGCAGAGCAAACCGCTGCAGGTTCAACTCCCGCCCCCGCCGGCCCGACACTTCATCCGGCTGATACATGGCAGGATTCCGGCGATGCACTGAAAAATGAACCGCTGGCAGCAGAATGCACGATTGATGACTTTACGAAGGTTGACCTGCGAGTGGCTCGCGTGCTGGAGGCCAATCACGTCGAGGGCGCGAATAAGCTGCTGCAGCTGACACTGTCGCTGGGTGGTGGTGAAACTCGAAATGTTTTCGCGGGGATCAAGGCCGCCTACAAGCCGGAAGATCTCGTCGGTCGACTGGTCATCTGTGTCGCCAATCTGAAGCCCCGACAGATGAAGTTCGGGCTCAGTCAGGGAATGATCTGTGCCAGTGGAGCAGGTGGGGCAGAAGTGTTCCTGCTGTCTCCGGATCAGGGCGCTGTTCCCGGACATCGTGTCCACTGATCCCGCTTCCTGCGTGACGGACTGTCCACGGGGCCACGGTTGCTGAAACCGTGGCCCCGTTGTGTTGATGGATCGCCATGGAAAACGGCAGGGCCATTCTCCGGAAAGAGCCCGCACGCCTATCGTATCACGGGACTGTCTTTCGCGGCTGCGGCACGCCGGGACTGCAGTGTTCGGCGATAATCCGCGAACACATGAGCGGCCAACAGTGTGCTTTCCGTCGCAAGATCTTCGATTCGGCTTCGGAAAAACGCCAGCCCGCCAATGCAGGGAATGGCGACACCCAGACCCTGAAGCGTGGTGACGAGGGCTTTGTAAATCCCGGGAGCCAGCTCTGAAATCTGGGGATTTGCCTTCAGCTCGAATTCCATGAAGGCCACGATCATCCCCCAGACCGTTCCCATCAGTCCCAGCATCGGCGCCAGGGTACTGATGACCGAGAGATATTCAATGCGTCGGGACACCCGCGCCGCCTGGTCGCCGGCTGCATCCTCCATGGCTTTCTCAATCGGAGGCCAGGCCATGGAACTGCACTCATCCAGTCCGGCCGCCAGAACCTGGCTGAGAAATCCCGGATGGTTCATACAAAGCGATCGCGCTTCCTGGGGTTTGCGCTCGGCCAGCAGCCGGTGCACTTCTTCCGCCAGACCGGGGGGCATGAACACCGTGCGACGCAGACTGATGGCGGCATCGGCCATCAGAGCCACCATGAGAAAACTGAGAAACATGATGACATAGCCAATCGCTCCGCCTGCCGCCAGAAACTCGCGAACACTGAGAAACGACGGTTGCTTTGGCACGGCCGCCTCTGGCTGTTGAGCCAGCAGTGGCGAACAGAAACACATCAGGCTCGCGAACGCCAGCAGCATCAGGAAGATGGCTTTGCGTTCGAATAGTTGCCGGGAACGATTCTCTTTCCCACGATTCATGATGACAATCCCTTGCCCAGCGACATGCCTGTAATCCGACTCGACAGAGTTTAGCCAGGCCTGCCCCTGGGAACCAGTGCGACCTCATCAATGCGGCAGACGACGAGATGTCTGTACCAATGGCTTGAGTCCTCTGGCGAAATCCCCGGTGTTTGGCAAATATGAGTTCACCTGATTTTGCGATTCAGCCGCGGGGCGGCGATAGGATGTAGCCATGGGCGTCAGCCCATGGAATGCAGTGTGTTAATCTCCAGCAAGCCTCAACGGGGCGACACGAGCCGACCAACCCGTCACCCGTCGCCACGAGCACGGGATTACCGACAACTGGCTGGCCCCGGTTTTGCTCTGGCGAAATTCCCTTGTGTTTGGCAAACATGAGTTCACCTGATTTTGCGATTCAGCCGCGGAGCGGCGATAGGATGTAGCCATGGGCGTCAGCCCATGGAATGCAGTGTGTTAATCTCCAGCA